>NZ_JBXASW010000033.1:0-64923 GCF_058809745.1 Variovorax sp. MPBD4-3 | reverse complement strand
GCCTTGCGCAGCGAAATAAAGGAGGAGGCCGCAGGCCGGGGGACATTCGCGGAGCAAGGTACCCCGCCGGCGTGAGCGCGCCCTGAACGCCCTGAACGCCCTGAACGCCCTGAACGCGCCCTGAATGAACCCGAGAAACGAACCCGGAAGCTAAGGGAAACCCCGTCCTCCCTGCCCCCGTGCCGTCGGGATACTCCGGTTGTTACACCCCGGACATCCGAAGCGGGTCCAACCCGAAGGCACAACAACGATGGCAGGCAAAAACTCGCTCCACCCGATCCCGCATCCGGCGAAGAAGCCCTTCGTCGGGAACCTGCTGTCGATCGGCTCCGATTCTCCCGTGCTCGACATGTGGAAGATCGCGCAAGACCTTGGTGGCATCTACTGGCTCGACATGCCGGGCATGCCGGTGATCGTGGTGTCTTCGCCCGCGCTGGTCGACGAGCTGTGCGAGGAAGCCCGCTTCGACAAGAGCACACGCGGTGCCTTGCGCCGGTTGCGCGCCGCGTCGCATGGCCTCTTCACATCGGACACGCACGAAGAGACCTGGTCGAAGCCGCACAACATTTTGCTGGCCAACTTCAGCCAGCGCGCGATGCAGGCCTACCACCCGATGATGCTGGACATCGCCGGGCAACTGGTCACCAAGTGGGAGCGCCTGAACTTCGACGAGGAAGTGGACGTGGTGCGCGACATGACCGCGCTCACGCTCGACACCATCGGCCTGTGCGGCTTCGGCTATCGCTTCAACTCCTTCTACCGCGAAGGGTTCCATCCCTTCGTCGATGCCATGGTGCGCACGCTGGAGACGGTGCAGAACCGCCGCGGCCTGCCGCTCGAAGAGCTGATGCTGAAGAAGGAGCTTGCGCAGCAGCGCAAGGACATCCGCTACATGCACAAGATGGTGGAAGACATCATCGAGGAGCGGCGCGCGAGCGGCGCCGACATCGCCACCAAGCCCGACCTGCTGAGCTACATGATCGCGGGCGTGGACAAGAAGAGCGGCGAGCAGCTCACCGACAAGATGATCCGCGACGAGTGCATCGAATTCCTCATCGCGGGGCATGAAACCACCAGCGGCCTGCTCTCGTTCGCCATCTACTTCCTGCTGAACAACCCCGAGGCCATGGCCAAGGCGCAGGCCGAGGTCGACAACGTGTTCGGCCCCGACACCACGCAGAAGCCCACCTATGCGCAGGTCAACCGCCTGCAGTACGTGATGCAGGTGCTGAAGGAATCGCTGCGCCTGTTCCCCACGGCGCCGGCCATCTCGATGCGCGCCAAGGAAGACACGAAGATCGGCGGCCAGTACACCATCAAGAAGAACAACATGGTCATCATGCATGCGCTGGCGCTGCATCGTGACAAGGGCATCTGGGGGGAGAACGCCGACCGGTTCGACCCCGACAACTTCAGCCGCGAGGCCGAACGCGAGCGGCCGGTGAACGCCTTCAAGCCTTTCGGCAACGGGCAGCGCGCCTGCATCGGGCGGCAGTTCGCACTGCAGGAGGCGGTGCTCACGCTGGGCATGATCCTGCAGCGCTTCAACCTCGTGGACCACACGGGCTACAAGCTGAAGATCAAGGAAGCGCTCACCATCAAGCCCGAGGGCTTCAGGATCAAGGCGCTGCTGCGCGACCCGGCCACGCGCCCGCGCGGCAACATGACCGACGCGGCGGCCGCGCCGGTGCAGCCCGTTCAGGCCGCCGCGGCGCGCAAGCCGCAGGCAGCGCGCCACGGCACCTCGCTGCTGGTGCTGCAGGGCTCCAACCTCGGCACCGCCGAAGACCTGGCGCGCCAGCTCGCCGAAGCGGGCGAGATGCGCGGCTTCTCCACGCAACTGGCCTCGCTCGACGACTATGCAGAGCGGCTGCCGGCCAACGGCGCGGTGGCGATCGTCTGCGCTTCCTACAACGGCGTGGCGCCCGACAACGCGGCCGAGTTCCACCGCTGGCTCGACAAGGCCGACGACGCGCTCAACGGCGTGCGCTTCAGCGTGTTCGGCTGCGGCAACACCGACTGGGCCGCCACCTACCAGGCCGTGCCGCGCCGCATCGACGGACGGCTCGAGGCGCTGGGCGCCACACGGGTGCATCCACGCGGCGAGGGCGATGCGCGCGAAGACATGGACGGCGCCTTCCAGGACTGGAGCGACGCGCTCTGGCCCGAGCTGGTGAAGGCCTTCGACATCAAGACCGGCGCCGACACGCCCGCGCAGAGCGAGCCGCTCTACACGCTGGAAGAGCTGCCGCCGCCGCAGAAGAACGCCATCGTCGATGCGCTGGGCGCGGTGGCGCTGCGGGTCATCGAGAACCGCGAGCTGCAGAAGGGCGGCAATGGAGAAGCCGGCCGCTCCACCCGCCACGTCGAGCTGATGCTGCCCGAGGGCCTGGTCTACCGCGCCGGCGACCACCTGAGCGTGGTGCCGCGCAACAGCCCGGCGCAGGTCGAGCGCGCCATGGCGCGCTTCGGCTTCGACCGCACCGCGCATGTGCGCCTGCATGCCGTCGCGGGCCGCAAGGCAGCGCTGCCGGTGGAGCAGGTGATCGCGGTCGACCGCCTGCTGGGCGACTACGTCGAGCTGCAGGACGTGGCCACGCGAAAGCAGATCGCCACGCTCGCGGCCTACACCGAGTGCCCTTTCACCAAGCCCAAGCTGGTGGCCCTCTCGGGCAGCGACGAGGCTTCGCAGGCCGCATACAAGGCCGACGTGCTCCACAAGCGCAAGTCGCTGCTCGACCTGCTGGAAGAGCACCGCGCCTGCCAGGCGCCGTTCGCGGTGTTCCTCGAAATGCTGTCGCCGCTGTCGCCGCGCTACTACTCGATCTCCTCGTCGCCGACGATGACGCCGGGCAGGTGCAGCGTGACAGTGGGCGTGGTGAGCGGCCCGGCCAAGTCGGGCATCGGCACCTTCGAGGGCGTGTGCTCCAACTTCCTGGCGCGCGCCGAGGCCGGCGACACGGTGCACGGCGTGGTGCGCGAGACCACCGCCGAGGGCTTCAGGCTGCCGGAAGACGCGAGCCGCCCGCTCATCATGGTCGGCCCCGGCACCGGCCTCGCGCCGTTCCGCGGCTTCCTGCAGGAACGCGCGGCGCAGATAGAAGCCGGCAATGCGCTCGGCGAGGCGCTGCTGTTCTTCGGCTGCCGCCATCCGGAGCAGGACTTCATCTACGCCGACGAACTCGAGGCCTGGGCGCATCGCGGCCTGATGAAGCTGCACACCGCGTTCTCCCGCGCGGGCGAGCGCAAGGTCTACGTGCAGGACCTGATCCGCGAGCAGTCAGCCCATGTGTGGAAACTGCTCGAAGCAGGCGCCGTGGTCTATGTGTGCGGCGACGGCTCGCGCATGGAGCCCGACGTGCGGCGCACGCTGAGCGACCTGGCGCGCGAGCATGGGCACGACAGCGCCGCGTGGATGGACAAGATGCTTGCGGACCAGCGTTATGTGCTGGACGTGTGGGCGGGCAGCTGAAGAAGGAGTCCCGAGGGCCCGGCGGCGCTCAGGCTTCGAGCGCCATCACCTTGTCGGAGAGACCGTGCGGCCCGGCGTCGGCCTTGACACCGATGGCGGCTCGGCACATGCGAACCAGCGCCTCGGTGACCGAGACGATGGCCAGCTCATACATCGCTGTGGGTCGAGCCCTGTCTCCACCATGCCCTCCCCGGTCGGCGTGACGACTCGACCTGCTTGAGCATCGAGCGCATCGACTCCAGGAAGCCGACATGCTTTATGCGGGAATAGACAGGTGACGGGCTGTGCATGGTGCCACTATTGTTTTAGGCAGGCCGGAGATGCCGCAAGCCACGGAAGCAGGACGTCTATACGCCGGGGCCGCGCTGGGAGAACAGCATGTCCGGCGCCGAGAGTGCCTGGCTGAGCGAGCAGAACCTGCGCTTCGGCAATACGCCGGGCATTGCCCTGCTGGGGCCGATCTTCGGTGCGCCCGGTGCAGCAACACGTGTTCTCGGAGGAAGCGAGGAGCAGGTGGCAGCGGCCAATCAGGTCGGCGCGGCCGCATTCGATGCGGCCGCTGCACACGTGGGGCTTGGGGGCGGAAAGCGTGGTTCCGAGCCTCTGCCAAGACCCGGGGAAAGCGCTCGCGGCGCTCCCCTCGAACCCGTCGGCCGGCCCGTCGGAGGAAAGTCTTCGACGCAGAGTCCACCACCAGAGCCCCCTGCGCAGGGCACTGTTGTTCGACGCCTTCCACCCCCGGCACCGCCGCCCCGGCCCACGGTTCAATACGACAAGAAGCAGCTACAAGCCAAATACAAACATGCCAGAGACTTCGGCATGAACGATCCTTGGAGCAAGAATGCTGCCGCAAACTATCAGTCGGCCCTCGATGCACACGTGCAGGGTGCGGGCACGCAGATGATCGGCGGAACGTATCGTGGCGATCCTGTCATCCACTATCTCAACCCCTCCACGGGCTTGAACGTCATGACAGATACTTCGCACAACTTTCTTTCCGGATGGCGGCTCAATCCGGCCCAGATCACCAACGTCCAAACAAGAGGCAGCCTGTGACGAACGACAAGTACGATTTCGACAAGGAAGTGAACATCACCCTGTCGCAAGCCAAGATGGCCATCCTGATGGAGATCTGCACCAAGATTGCCCGGTTCGGGCTCGCCCCGGAAGAGGAGCACGTCCTGAGGGAGATCGAATCTGCAGCCGAGTCGGAGATCGACTTCATCTTAGACCCGGACTACAAGTCGATGATGGAAAGTATCAGGAGCAAGCTCCGAGCCGAGCTAGACCTTTAGCGCCCGGACATCGGCCGCGCTGGGCCGAATGGCAGCGGCACAGTTCGGACCGGATAGATTTTGAAGACGGGTTCGGATGTTCCCGAACGAGTCAATTCGATTGACGGCGCCGATCCACTCGGCCAGCCACCAGCCAAGTCTTGTCAGGCGTCGCGGTCCGGATCCGGATACACCAGCGGCCCCAGCAACCCGCGATTGAACGGCTTCCACTGCCCCTCGGGCTGCGCCAGCCGGTCAGCCACCGCATAGAGCACCGCCGGATGCCCGCCGAGCCCCAGGTGGCTGGCCAGCACTTCGATGTTCTCCGACTGCGGCCCGGTCTTCTCGATGCTGCAGCGCCATGCCACCACGCCGTCGGTGCGGCTGAAGATCGAGGTCGTCGGCACCGGCGGCGTGGGCTGCACGAACTTCATGCGGCGCGGATCGTGCGAACTCTGCCCGCTCACGCCTTCGTACACCCGCCATGCGTTGGTGGCGCGCGGGCTGCCCGAAAACGGGCTGCCCAGGGTGATGACGTTGCGGATCATCGGCGCATAGGAAGAAGCCAGCAGCCGTGCGTAGACACCGCCCAGGCTCCAGCCGATCACACTGACTTTCTTGCCGCTCTTCTCGTGCAGGGTCTTGAGCAATTCGACCATGCCGTCTTCCACGCCCTCGCGCGGACCCAGGTTGCGGCCCAGGCCCCAGCCGTGCGCGTCGTAGCCGCGGCTGCAGAGGTAGCGGCGCAGCAGCAGCGTGGAACCGTCGCCCGCCACCAGCCCCGGCAGCACCAGCACCGGATGGCCGTCGCCGCGCGGCGTGAGCTGCAGCAGCGGCCACATGGCGATGCCCGCGCCGGTTTCCCACAGCGCGCGGGCTTCGGCAAGCAGCAGCAGGCGCGACGGCGGCGCGATGGAGTCGTGGGCTCGGGCGCGGGTGGCGGTGGACATAGTGGATGGATCCTTGCTGGTTTTTATCTTCTTCAGGACGAAGTTGGGGCTGCAGCAGCCAATGCCCCGTCGGACAACAACGACATTTATCCGAGGTATTTGCCCCTCAGGTAATCGAGGTAAGCCCTCGATTCGCTCGAAACATACGGAGAAACCAGCGTGAGCGTGTAGAAGGCCGCCAGGCCGGGGTCGGCCTGGGCCAGCGCGTCGCGGCCCGGCACGAGGCGCTCGAACGACAGCCAGCAGGTGGTGGTGAACACCATCTGCAGCGCCAGGATGCGGGCCTGCTCGGCGCTGGTCTCGATCACGCCCGATGCCACCAGCCCTTCGCACAGCGCCTGCGCGGCCAGCAGGTTCTGCGCCGTCAGCGCCTGCGCGCGCTGGCCGAGCGCGGGGTACTCGCCGGCCAGGAAGGCCATGTCGCGGTAGATGAAGCGGTACTCGTCGATGGCCTCGAAGCGCAGGTGCAGGGCCAGCCACAGGTCGTCGATGGCGGCAATGGAGGCCGACGAGCCGTTCAGCGCTTCCATGCGCTGCTCGAAGCGCCGGAACAGCCATTCGACGATGAGCTGCTTGGCCTTGAAGTGGTAGTGCAGGTTGCCGGGGCTGATGCCCAGCTCCGCAGCGATCTTGTGCGTCGACACGGCCGCGAGGCCCTGTGCGTTGAACAGCGCAAGGCTGGCCTGCAGGATGCGGTCGCGCGTGGTGTTGGAGCTGGCCACAACCGGGGCGTTGCGTTGTGGCCGCTCAGCGTTTGCCGCGCCCGCGCGGGGCGGCGGTGGCGACGGTGGCAGTGCCTTCGAGCTGCGCCACGCGTTCGCGCAGTTGCGCGACCTCGTCGCGCAGGGCCTGCACTTCGTCCGCGCCGGGCATGCCCAGGCGCTGCAGGGCGGTGGCGACGCGCTGGTCGAACACGTCCTCGAACTTGCGGATGCCGAAGCCGTCGAGGCCGAGGCCGGGCACCTTGCCCTGCCCGATGCCGAGCAGGCCTTCGATCACGTTGGCCTGGCGCTTGGCGACGTCGTTGCGCACGTTGTCCAGCGCCTTGAGGCCGGCGCGCAGCAGGCCTTCGGCCTTGCCGGGCTGCGCCGCCGGCTTTTTGGCGGCGGGCGCTTTCTTCTTCACGGCCGGCGCCCTCTTTTTGGCAGGCGCCGCCCTCTTCTTCGCGTTTGCGGTTTCGTCAGGACGGGTCGCCATGCAGGTGCTCCAGATGCCGGAAAAATGAAAAGGGCGCCGAGAAGCGCCCCGGGGGTCAGGCGGCCTTGCGGGCAGCAGCGCGGCGAACCGGCTTCTTGGCGACGGCAGCCTTGGCCTTCACCGTGCGAACCGGCCTGGCGGCTTCTTCCGCGCCGCTCACGCGGGCTTCGATCTGCCTGGTACCGGCGGCGATCTTGTCGGCGATCTGCACCGAGACGGTGGCGATCGGCTGGTTGATGGCGCTCAGCGTGTTGATGACCGAGTTGGCCACCGGCGATTCGACGCGCGCCACGCGGGCGGCGACCGTTTCGATGCCGGTCGTGGTGCCCGCGGCCACGCGGTCCATCACGTTCACGATGCGGCTGGTGTCGATGTCCAGGCGGTTGGCCAGGAAGCCGTTGACCTTCTCCTGCGCGCCGATCAGGTTGGCCTTGACCTTCTCGCTCACCATCGGGATCTGGCGGCTGCCCAGGAAGTCGCTGTAGCGCGAAGCGGCGCCGTTCAGCAGGCGATGCACGCCGGTGCAGTAGGCGCCGACCAGGGTCTTGCCAGCGTCGTTGTACTGGCCGACGACGTGGACGGCTGCGGAAGCGATGGTAGTTTGCGTGGACATGGTGTGGTTTCCTTGAAGTTGAAAGGTTCGCGAAGGAAACGGGGTGTCTTTCGCGATGGACCCATCTTCTTCCGCAAGGCCTAGGCCTGGAAAACTAGAACGGTCGGAAAACTAGTCCAACTGCCCCAATTTTCTTTTCATGCCGCCGCGGCCCGCGAAGCGCTGGAACGCTTGGCCGGAGCGGCCTTGCGCGCCGGCGGCTTGGGGACCGTGGGCTTGGGGGCGGGCTTGGCCTTCCTCGCCACCGCCTTGGGAGGAGCCTTGGCGGGCGCCTTCGCCTTCACGGCCTTCACCGCCTTCCCCGCCGCCGCGACCTTCACCGGCGCCTTCTTGCGCGCGGCCGGCTTCTTCTTCGCGGCAACCGGCGCGGCGGCCGCGGGCTCGTCGGCAGGCGCCTCGACCGTCTTCGGAGGCACCGGCGCGGGCGCGGCGCCCGCGGCGGCCGGGTGCTTCTGCGTCAGCTCCATCAGCAGCTTGTGCTCGGCCAGCAGGTAGTCGCCGATCTCGGTGATGTCGGGCACGGCGCGGCGGCAGGCGATCAGGCCGTAGTCCATGCGGCCGTTGTAGCTCTGCACCGTCACGTTCAGCGCCGTGCCGTGGCTGGCGATCGATACCGGGTAGTAGCAGGTGACGAGCGCGCCGGCAAAGTACATCGGGAACGGCGCGCCGGCCACGTTGGAGATGGCCACGTTGGCCGCCGGCGGCAGCAGGTTGACGATGCCCGAGCGCCCCACCATCGACGCGATGCCCGACACCAGCCAGGGCGCGGCGAAGGTCGGGAAGTCGTCGAGGATCACCGCCTTGAAGCGGTTCATGGTCGACTTGGACGCGGTGGAAGACGCATTGATCGCCTTCAGCCGCTGCAGCGGGTCGGTGATGTCGGTGGCCAGGCTCACCAGGATCATGCTGGCCTGGTTGTTGGCCGTCTGGTCGCCGGCCTCGCGCAGGCTCACCGGCACGCCGGCCACCAGCGGCTTGGCCGGCAGCTCGTTGTTGTCGGCCAGGTAGTGGCGCAGCGCGCCAGCCACCGTGGCCATGACCACGTCGTTGAGCGACACGCCGAAGTGCTTGGCGATGTACTTGGTCTCGGCCAGGGAGATGGTGCGTCCGGCGAAGGTGCGCTGGTTGGTGATCGACACGTTGAGCGAGGTGCGCGGCGCGAAGAGGTTGAACTTCTTCGGCGCGGCGGTCGTGTTCTTCTCGGCCGCCTTCTCGTCGGGCTTGGCCAGGCCGCCGATGGCGCGCGCGATGGCCGGCGCCATCTTGAAGAGCTTCACGTATTGCTGCGCCGTGTTGCGCAGCGCGGCGCTCGCGAGCTCGGCCATGCCCAGCTGGTAGCCGCTGCTGCGCGGTCGCGAGCGCGGCGGCTTCACCACGCGGCCCGTGGGTTCTAGGTCGAAGATGGCCTTGCCCACTTCCACGCCGGCCTGCCCGTCGATGCCCGCATGGTGCACCTTGGTGTAGAGCGCCACCTGCCCGCTCTTCAAGCCGTCGATGATGAAGAACTCCCACATCGGCCGGCTGCGGTCGATGAGCGTGGAATGCAGCCGCGCCACGTATTGCTGCAACTGCCGGTTGGTTCCGGGCTTGGGCAGGGTGATGTGGCGCACGTGGTAGTCGAGGTCGATGTCGTCGTCCTCGACCCACACGGGGTTGGTCATGTCGAAGGGCATCAGCGCGAGCTTGCGCGTGAACACGTCGGCCAGGTGGATGCGGCTGGCCATGAAGTTCTTGGCGTCTTCGTAGAAGTCGCCCTTGTAGCCCTTGGGCAGGTCGAGCACGTTCAGGGAGCCCACGTGCATCGGCATTTCCGGCGTTTCCAGGTGCAGGAAAGTGGCATCAAGTCCGCTCAGGTGTTTCATGTGTTGTGTCTCCTTGGTGGGGCATGCGCCGCTTGGCAGGATAGCGCGGGCACCGCGTTCCGGGGCCGCTGGTTATTCAGTGTTTCCACCGGGGGAAGGCACTCGGGAGGCAGGGGTTTGCCCGAAGTAGCGAAAAAGTGCCATGTGCCGGCGGGCAGGGCCGCGACTGCTCGCGTCGCCCGTTTCACACAGCCTCCGTACACTGAGGCCATGACATCCAGCCTCCCCCCGCAGCAAGCCCAGGACGACCATCTCTGGCTCGAAGACATCGACGGCGACAAGCCGCTCGACTGGGCCCGCGCGCAGAACGCCCGCACCGTGCAGGCCTATGCGCGGTCGCCCGCGTTCGATGCGCTCCAGCAGGGCATCCTCGAGGTGCTCGACTCGGACGACCGCATTCCGATGGTGCGCAAGATAGGTGCGCGCTTCTACAACTTCTGGCGCGACAAGGACCACCCGAAGGGCCTCTGGCGCCGCACCACGCTGGACGAGTACCGCAAGCCGCAGCCCGCCTGGGAGACCGTGCTCGACCTCGACGCGCTGGCCGCGGCCGACGGCGAGAACTGGGTCTGGCACGGCGCCGACTGCCTGGAGCCCGACTACAGGCGCTGCCTGATCTCGCTGTCTCGCGGCGGCGCCGACGCCGACGTGGTGCGCGAGTTCGACCTGGAAACCGCGCAGTTCGTCGAAGGCGGCTTCTCGCTGCCCGAGGCCAAGAACCACGTGGGCTGGAAAGACATCGACCACCTCTACGTGGCCACCGACTTCGGCCCCGGCTCGATGACCAGCTCCAGCTACCCGCGCATCGTGAAGGAATGGCGGCGCGGCACGCCGCTGGCCGATGCCGTGACGGTGTACGAGGGCCTGCACGACGACATGTCCGTCAGTGCCTGGCGCGACAACACGCCCGGCTTCGAGCGCGACTTCGTCACGCGGCAGATCGACTTCTACGAGAGCGAGACCTGGCTGCGCGGCGCCGGCGGCCAGCTCGTGAAGATCGACGTGCCCGACGACTCCAACACCGACATCACGCGCGAGTGGATGCTGATCGAGCCGCGCGAGGACTGGACGGTGGGTGGCCGCACCTACGCATCAGGCTCGCTGCTGGCCGCGAAGTTCGACGACTACATGGCCGGCAGGCGCGAGCTGACGGTGCTGTTCGAGCCCGACGACACCACCGCGATGGACGACCACTCGTGGACGCGCAACCACCTGATCCTCAACGTGATGCACGATGTGGTGAACCGCCTCGAGGTGCTCACGCCGCCCACCGATGGAAAGGGGCCGTGGAAGCGCGAGAGCCTGGGCGGCGCGCCCGCGCTCTCGACCATCGCGGCCGGCGGCATCGACGAGGACGAGAACGACGACTACTTCCTCACGGTGAGCGGCTTCCTGCAGCCGACCACGCTCTACATCGGCACCATCGGCCAGGGCGAGCCCCAGGTGCTGAAGCACAGCCCGGCGTTCTTCGACGCCTCGCGCTACCGCGTGAGCCAGCACTTCGTGCAGTCGAAGGACGGCACCCGCGTGCCCTACTTCGAGATCGCCGCCAAGGACCTGCAGGCCAACGGCAGGAACCCCACGCTGCAGTACGCCTACGGCGGCTTCGAGATTTCATTGCAGCCCAGCTACAGCGGCAGCATCGGCCGCGCATGGCTGGACCGGGGCGGCGTGTATGTCATCGCCAACATCCGCGGCGGCGGCGAGTACGGCCCGCGCTGGCACCAGGCCGCGCTGCAGGAGAACCGGCTGCGCACCTGCGAAGACTTCGCGGCGGTGTCCGAGGACCTCATCGCGCGCAAGATCACCTCGCCCGCCCACCTGGGCGCAATGGGCGGCAGCAACGGCGGGCTGCTGATGGGCAACATGCTCACGCTGTACCCGCAGCTCTACGGCGCGATCGTGAGCGAGGTCGCGCTGCTCGACATGCGGCGCTATACGCAGCTGTCGGCCGGTGCCTCGTGGATCGCGGAATACGGCGACCCGGAGCAGCCCGACGAGTGGGAGTTCATCCGCACCTTCTCGCCCTACGAGAACGCGAAGCCGGGCCAGGCCTACCCGCCGGCGCTCTTCACCACGTCGACGCGCGACGACCGCGTGGGGCCGGTGCATGCGCGCAAGATGCACGCGAAGATGCTGGCGCTGGGCTGCGACAGCAGCTTCTACGAGAACATGGAAGGCGGCCACAGCGCGGCTGCGGACAACAAGGAATCGGCGTTCATGGATGCGCTGGGCTATGCATATCTGTGGCAACACCTGGGGAAGCCGGCATGACCAACACCACCACCCTCGAACTGATAGGCGCCCCCACCGACATCGGCGCCAGCGTGCGCGGCGCCGGCATGGGGCCCGATGCGCTGCGCGTGGCGGGCCTGCCCGAGGCGCTGGCGAAACAGGGCTTCGCGGTGATCGACCGCGGCAACCTCGCCGGACCCGCCACGCCGTGGGCGCCGCCGGCCAACGGACTGCGCCATCTCGACGAGGTGGTCACGTGGAACCGCTCGGTCTACGCCGCCGTCGACAGCGCGCTGGGCGCGGGCCACGTGCCGCTCATGATGGGCGGCGACCACTGCCTGGCCATCGGCTCGATCAGCGCGGTGGCGTGGCATGCGCGCAGGCGCGGCAAGAAGCTGCGCGTGCTGTGGCTCGACGCGCACTCCGACGTCAACACCGAGACCACCAGCCCCAGCGGCAACCTGCACGGCATGCCGGTGTCGTGCCTGCTGGGCCACGGGCCTTCGGTGCTCACCGGCTGGAGCGGCGAGCGCGCGGCGCTGGCGCACGAGGCCATCCGCTTCATCGGCATCCGCAGCGTGGACAGCGACGAGAAGGAAGCCATCCGCACGCTGGGCCTGAACGTTTTCGACATGCGCCACATCGACGAACACGGCATGCGCACCACCATGACGGAAGCGCTGCAGGACGTGGACGAAGACACGCACCTGCACGTGAGCTTCGACCTCGACTGCCTCGACCCCGGCATCGCGCCCGGCGTGGGCACCGGGGTGCGCGGCGGGCCGACCTACCGCGAGATGCAGCTGTGCATGGAAATGATCTCGGACACCGGCCGGCTCTGCTCGCTCGACGTGGTGGAGCTGAACCCGGCCCTCGACGTGCGCAACCAGACGGCCGAGGTGGCCGTGGAACTCATCGAGAGCCTGTTCGGCAAGTCGACGCTGGTGCGTTAGCGGGTGGCCGGCATCGCGATGGCCAGCACGATGCCGACCAGCGCGACCACGGGCAGCAGCCACGCGCCGATGATGACGCCGATGCCATTGGGCGGCGGCGGCGCGCCGAAGCGGTTGCGACCCTTGGTGCCGCCCTTGAAGACCCAGATCAGCCCGACCAGGGGGATCAGTCCCAGCAGCAGCATCCAGCCCGACCAGTCCATGTCGTGCGTACGCTGGATCGCCACCAGCACATAGAAGATGAAATAGGGAATCAGGGCCAGCACGGTCACGATGCCGATGCCGGTCGGCGTGCCCAGGCCCGCCGCGCCGATGATGCCGCCCAGCACGCCGGCCCCCGCGACGCACAGCAGGTACGAATACATCATGTACGCCAGGAAGCGCACCCGCCCGATGCGGCCCTTGGCGGACCAGAGCTTCACGGGTTGCACGCTCGCGTTGTCGTCGTAGACGTCGTCCACGGCAGCGCGGGGCGCTGCATAGGGGTTCGGGTTGAGGTTGGGATTGGCGTTGGTGAAATCCGTCATGTGTTTCTTCTCCTCTGACTGTTGGTAGTTGAACGATTGACTGAGCGCAAACATTTTGGACAGGGATGGCTACAAAAGGCCAGCCCTTTTGACGGCGTGATAGCGGTTCACCAACGCCACCGCCAGGTCGGCCGGCTCGACGTCGACCGACAGCGGATCGTTGCCGACCACGCGCGCGAAGGCGTCGCGCCTCGACTGGTCGAACAGGTGCGCGGCCGCCACGTCGACCGCGTCGCGCGGCTGCGCCAGCGGCTGGCTGGCGATGCGCCCGAGCACGCGTTCGCGCAGGCTCGCAACGAGCACCAGGTGCTTGCGGCGCAGCAGCTTGATGGCGGGGCGCAGTTCGGTGGCGTCTTCGTCGCGGAAGTTGGTCAGCACGATGACGAGCGCGCGCCGCTTCTGCGTGAGCAGCAGCTCCTGCGCGGCCAGCAGGTAGTCGGAATGGGTGGCGCCGGGCTGGATGTCGTGCAGCCGGTTCATCAGCGCATTGAGCGTGGCGGTGCCCTTGCGCGGCGCGAAGTCGCGTCGCTCTTCGGGCGGGCAGCCGAAGGTCATGGCGCCGACCTCGTCGCCCTCCTTGAGCGCCACGTAGCTCAGCAGCATCAGCGCGTTGAGCGCCTCGTCGAAGTGGCTGTTGGCCCTCTGTGCCTGCGCGCCTTCGTCCGCGCGCATGCGGCGGCCGCAGTCGAGCAAAAAGAGCACGCACTGGTCGCGGTCGTCCTGGAACTCGCGCACGATGGGGCGGCGCTGGCGCTGCGTGGCCTTCCAGTCGATGTGGCGCAGCGAGTCGCCGGTCTTGTAGTCGGCGAGCTGGCGGAAGTCGGTGCCCAGCCCGCGCTGCGCATAGGTCTTGATGCCGATCTGCGCGAGCCGCCGGTCGCCCGACAGCCATGCGTAGCGCGCCAGCGCGGCGAAGTTGGGATACACGCGCAGCCGGCGCGGCTCGCCCAGCGTATGCCGCACCTCGAAGCAGCCGAGCCGGGTGCGCCAGCGCAGCTGGGTGGCGCCGAATTGCGCCACGCCGCGCTGCGTGGCCGTGGCGGTGTAGCGCAGCACGGCGCGCGAACCCCCGGGCACGGTGACGGACTGCGGCAGCCCGTCGAAGCTGAAGTGCGCGTCGAGTTCGTCGAACACCGCCACCCGCCAAGGCTGCGCGCCTTCATTCACCAGCGAGAGCGTGAGCACCGTCGGCACGCCGAGGGAGAACGCGCCCGGCAGGCTGCGCTCGATGCGCAGCGGCGCGGCGCGCCAGAGCCTCAGGCTGTGCCACAGGTCGAACGCCGCGAGCACGAGCCCCAGCGCGAGCAGCACGCCCGCGACCGCGGCCACGTAGCCCAGCGGCGCGCCCAGCAGCAGCGCCGCGGCGGCGGCCACGGCCAAGCCGGCCAGCGCCAGCACGGCCGCGCGCGCGGGGATCGGAACAGCCATGCGCATCCGCTGGCCTAGAGCCTCGGGGCTTCGACGCTGTCGCGGGCGGCGCGCAGCAGCGCGTCGACGCTGACGCCTTCGAGCTGCGCGTCGGGCGAGATCATCACGCGGTGGCGCAGCGCGGGCAGCGCCTGGCGCGCCACGTCGTCGGGCGTGATGAAGTCGCGCCCGGCCATCAGCGCGGCAGCGCGGGCGGCGCGCACCAGCGCCATGGTGCCGCGCGGCCCGGCGCCCGAAGACAGGCCCGGCCAGTCGCGCGTGGCGCGCGCGATGCGCACCGCGTAGTCGATCACGCGCTCGTCGGCCTGCACCAGGCAGGCCAGCCGCTGCAGCTCGAGCACCTGCGCCTCGTCGAGGCAGGGGCGCACCGCGTCGAGCGGAAACTGGTTGCCGGCGCGCTGGTTGGTGGTGAGCTGCACGATGGCGTTTTCCTCGCTGTGGCTGGGAAAGCCGATGTCGATCTTCAGCAGGAAGCGGTCGAGCTGCGCTTCGGGCAACGGGTAGGTGCCTTCGGTGTCGATCGGGTTCTGCGTCGCCATCACCATGAAGGGGCGCGGCAGCGGCATGGCCGTGCCTTCGAGCGTGACCTGGTACTCCTGCATGACTTCGAGCAGCGCGCTCTGGGTCTTGGCCGGCGCGCGGTTGATTTCATCGGCCAGCAGCAGGTTGGTGAACACCGGCCCCTGGTGCACGCGCAGGGTGCCGAGGCTGCCGTCGCCGCGCGAGGCGATGTCGAGCACCGCGTGGCCGGTGATGTCCGAGGGCATCAGGTCGGGCGTGAACTGCACGCGCGCATAGCGCAGCGTCATGGCCTGCGCGAGCGCGCGCGCGAGCAGCGTCTTGCCCAGGCCCGGCACGCCTTCGATCAGCACATGGCCCGACGCGACCAGCGCCACCAGCGTCTGGTCGACCGCCTCGAGCTGGCCGACCACGGCCTGGCCGACCTCGGCGCGCAGCGTCTGCAGCCACTGGGCCGCGCGCGTCAGTTCTTCGGGTTGGATGGCTTGCATGGGCGTCGTCTCTCGGTTCAGGGTATGGAGGGGGAAGAAGAAGAAGCGGAAGGAGGCGAAGGCACGAACGGCCCGTTGGCATCGAGCCGCCGGCGCGCGGTTTCCAGCACTTCCAGGTCGAGGGCCATGGCCCCGGGGTTGCGGGCGCGCTCGGCCATCGCCCGCACGACCATGGCCGCTTCCAGGCCGGTGGCCCCGGCGATGGCGTCGGCGCGTGCCGACGCGTCGCGGTGGGCATAGCCGCGTAGCTGGCGGGTGGCGGATTCGTTCAGTGCGCGCAGCTGCGCCGCATGCAGCGCGTCGCCGCCGTGCATGTGCAGGAAGCCGGCGGTGCCGCGCACCTGCTCGGCCATGGAACGCCGATGCGTGCCGGCCGAAGGCGCGAGCGGGCCGAAGCGCACGGCCGCGCGCCAGAGCGCGGCGGCCAGCGCCAGCAGGCCCACGACCCAGACCACCCAGCTCTTGTGCCAGAGCCAGCGCAGGAAGGGCTCGCGCGCCTCCTCGGCGACGAACCAGACCTGCGAGCCGGTGCGCAGCTGCAGCGCGGCCACGGCGAACAGCGCGTTGTCGCCGCGCAGCAGGTTCTGGTTGTGCCACACGCCGGAGGGCAGCAAGGTGACGGTGCCCTGGCCGACGCGCACGCGGATCGCCTCGGCGCCGCGTGCGCCGCGCGCCATCCACAGCGGCGGCTGCCGCTTGTCGGAGGGACTGAACTGCACGGGCTCGGCCCAGGTGCAGATGCGAAAGCCCCGCCCGCCCGCAAAGCTCGCGGGCACGGTGTCGGGCTCGGCCAGCATGCGGCAGTCGGCATCCTTGGTGCGTTGTTCATCGCGCTGCGAGCGGGACTTTTTCTTCTTCGGCGCGACGGGTTCGTCGGACTCGTCCGGCCGCACGGTTTTTTCTCGGACCAGCGGAATCCAGCTCTCGAGCATGTCCCCGCTCGCGAGGTGGCCCGGCATCACGAGATGGCCGCCCTGCTCCACCCAGCGGCGCAGGCGCTGCCCGCGCTCGGGGAACATGTCCCAGTAGCTGGAGGCGAGCACCAGCCGCGCCTGTGCGGGCGGCAACTCGTCCAGGTTCTCGCGCCTGACCACCTCGGCGCCGAGGTGGCGCAGCAGCGACTGCACGGCATAGAAGGAGTTCTTCCTGACCTCCTCGCTCGCGGGCGTCGGCACTTCGGTTTCCGCCCATTCGGTGGCGGAAACCAGCCAGGCGCCGGCCAGCACCAGCACGAGCACCGCGACGATGCGGACCGCCCAGGCCTTCATGCGGCGGCCTCCTGCGCGAAGCCGGGCACGGGCGCGGCGACTGCCGGCAGATGCAGGTCGAACTCGCCGCAGATCGCCAGCACCTGCGCGGTGGAAGGCAGGCGCCCGCCGTAGGCCGCCAGTTGCCAGGCATCCACCAGCCGCACGAAGAAGGCCTGTGCCTGCGGCTGCAGCCAGCCGGCGGCAAGGGCCACGCACTCGCCCTCGGTGCTCGCCGCGCGCACCGGCACGCCGTGCGCATGCACGAGCCGCGACAGCGCGCCGCGATACAGCAGCGACAGCGCCGGCCGGTGCTGGCCGCGCTGCCAGAGCGCCGCGGCGGCATTGCCAACGTCGTCGGGCAGGCTCTCGGGCCGGATGTCGAGGCTGCCCACATGGCTGGGCAGCGGCGCCTTGCCGGGCCGCGCGCCGCCGGCACGCACCCGCGCCCAGCGGTGGATGCGGATCGCCAGCCAGGCCAGCGCCAGCGCGGCCAGCCCCCAGATGAGCCAGCGCGCGCCTTCGGCCACGGCCTTCACGAAGTCGCGCAGCCAGTCGAGGCTGTCGGTCTTCTTCTCGGGCTCTTCTTCCTCGTCGTCGTTGCGCTCCTTGAAGCGCAGCTTCTTCTCGGTCTTGACGCCGGGCATGTTGGGGTCGGCGCGCACCTTGTCGGCGGCCGCCCTGACCTGCTCGCGCGTCGGGGCGGTATCGGTCGCGGCCGAGGCCGTGCCGGCCGCGCAGCACACGGCCAGCACGGCAGCGAACAGCCACCGGCGGACGTCAGCGGAAGCCACGGCGGAACTCCTGTTCGATGTCCCAGGCTTCCAGCTCGACCCGGCGGTTGAGGTACATCGCAAAACCGGCGCCCACGTAGAACGGCTCCAGCACGCCGACGACGATGGCGTAGGCGCCCGCGGCCAGCAGGCTCTGCAGCGGCGCGTCCGACTGCGTGAGCCAGCCGAACAATTCGCGCGCGCTGCCTTCCGGCGCGAACCAGAACAGCAGCGACAGCAGGCAGATGTCGAGCGCCATCTCCACGTTCGCATACACCAGCTGCATGCCCGTGGCCGCGCCGCGCCGCCCGCGCAGCAACTGCGCGCGCCGCTTGCTGCGTGCGCCGCCACGCTGGCCTTCGAGCTGGTCGATCGCCTGGGTGAACGAGCGCCAGGGCGACAGCCGCCGCCACACGAGCGTGCGCAGCAGTTGCCCGCCCCATACGGCGCGGCGGTTCTGCCACAGGTCGGCCCAGCGCGTCTCCTGGCCGAACACCGCGCGCGAATGCACGAACAGCAGGCTGCGGTCGAGCCAGGGCTTGAGCCAGAAGATCAGCAGGCTCGGCAGCCAGCCCGCGATCTCGACGGTGCAGAAGGCCAGCAGCACCGTGGCCAGGTACACCGGCAGGAAGGTGCGCCAGACCGAGCGTGCATGGCTGCGCACGAGCTGCGCGCCCAGGTCCGCAGCCTCGGCCATGGGGCGTGGCCGCAGCGCGATGGCGAGGCCGTCAACCTGCACGGCCGGGCTCCTTTTCCGCCGCCGTGCCGGCGGCACCGCGCGGCCGTCCCTGCCAGCCCAGGTACGCCAACACCAGCACCCAGCAGGCGCCGCCCACGCCGTACTTCACGGCCGGCGCGATCCAGCGCGCCGAAGACCAGAAGGCCTCGACCGCGGCGGCGATCAGCAGCAGCCCGATGACGCCGTAGACGATCACCACCGCATGGCGCGCGGCCAGCCGCAGGGCCTCGAGCCGCGCGTGGCGCCCGGGCGCGATCCACGCGTAGCCCAGCCGCAGCCCGGCCGCGCCGGCCAGCACGATGGCCGTGAGCTCGAAGGCCGAATGCGTGACGACGAAGGAGAGGAAGTTCTGCGCATGCCCCGCGCCGATCAGGTAGCCGCCGACCGCGCCGATCTGGATGCCGTTGAACACCACCAGCGCCGCGCTGCCCACGCCCGCGAAGATGCCGGCCGCGAAGCAGCGGAAGCCGATGCCGATGTTGTGCATCACGTAGAAGCCGAACATCTGCCAGTCGTCGCCGGCGCTACGCGTGCGGCCGAAGGCGTCGGCGTCGTCGCTGTACATCGCGTCGAACTGCTGCACGTTGTCGGCGTCCAGCAGGTGCAGGATGAAGCCGGGGTCGCGCCAGGCGGCCCAGCCCGCCACCAGCAGCGGCACCACGAACATCAGCGCCGACACCCACAGGTAGACGCGGTGCGCCCGCACGGCTTCGGGAAAGTCGACCAGCGCCAGCCGGGCGAAGCGCGCCAGGCCGTAGTCGTGCTGCCGGTAGATCAGCCGGTGCGCGCTCTGCGTCAGGCTTTCGAGCCGCTGCGTGAGATGGATCGGATAGGCCCTGGCCTGCGCCAGCGCGAGGTGCTCGCACACGCGGCGGTACAGCGTGGCGAGCCGCGCGCCGTCGAACTTGCGCTTGGTCTCCGCCACGCCGATGACGGCTTCGAGTTCGGCCCACAGGGGCGCATAGGCGGCTTCGAAGTCCAGCGGCGTCATCGCGTCGTGCCTCCTCTGGTTTGGGCTGCGCCACCGCCGCGCCGGCCCAGCACCCACTGCGCCACGCCCAGCAGGCGCTGCGACGCGGAGGCACCGCCGCCCGCGGAGGTGTCGGGGCCCAGCACCGGCTGCGCGATGCGGGCGAGTTCGTCGAAACGCTCGGGCGTCAGGCGCGTCGCGCGGCCGGCCCATGAGACCACTGCCATCTGCTCGCGCGCGGTCAGCGGCCGCGCGGGCGCCTGCGGCTCGGCGGAGGGCACGCTGCCGTGCAGGCTCACCTGGTCGCTGAACACCACCAGCGTGCCGGCGGCCAGGTCGCCCAGCCGCTTGCTGTCGCGCCGCCACAGCATCGACACGATGCCCGCGCCGTAGAAGGAAGGCACGAAGTCGGCCGCGCGCAGCAGGTTGCGGGTGAGCGAGGCGGCGGGCGTCACGGGCAGGCCGGAGTCCATCACCACACGCAGGCCCATCACGCGCTTGCCTGGCGTGGCCGCCGCGCGCGTGAGCTCGAAGATCACCGGGTAGAACCACTCGAGGCAGAAGTAGGCGACCAGCAGGATGCCGAAGCCCATCTTGCCCAGCATGCCGACCGTGATCGAGATGCCGACGAAGATGCCCATCCGGATCGCGAAGTCGATCAGGTAAGCCAGCCCGCGCGCGAACAGCCCGGCCGGGCGCAGCGAGAGCGCGATGCCTTCCGGAGTCTCGGCGGTGTAGAGGGTGTCGAGGCGCACCAACGCTCAGGCCTGCAGCACGACCGTATCGGCGATCTGGTCGTGCAGGCAGCGGCGTGACTCACGGAAGATGAGGAGGCTGTCGACCAGCACGAAGATCTGCCCGAGCATCGGCACGATGTTCGCCAGGAACAGCGGGCTCTCGCGCAAGCCGAGGATGCGGCCGATCGACGGCTTCGAGCCGTCGGGCCGCGCGATGCGGATCTTGAACAGCGCCTTGCCGATGGTCTGGCCGCGCGTGGCCAGCAGGTAGCCGTGCAATGCGAGGTAGAGAACGATGCCGATGGCGGTGTCGGTCACGCGGGGTGTCCAGAGGCCGAGACCGTCGTCGCTCCAGATGTCGTAGGGCGTGAACATCGACAGCAGCCACAGCGCCCCGACCGCGATGCCGCCGTCGACCATGGCAGCCAGGAAGCGCTTGCCGCGCGTCGCGAGCTGCCCCGGCTGCGGCTGGCCGGGTTGCTGCACGTCTTCCACATGGGATTGCGGCGGCGCGTAGCGCGCATCCTGCGTCTGGTCTTCCATGTCCGTCCCTCTCCGAAACGATTGATTTCCGGAAGATTCTAGGGTGATTCGAAGACTCAGCCGGCGCCAGACGGGCGATGGCGGGCGGGTTGCAGCGTGTGACGGAAGAGCCGGAGGTCGTCGAGCAGCAGGTTCAGCGGCGCGGCCAGCATCGCGTTCGACGGGATGCCGCGCGACGCTTGCGCGCAGCGTTCGAGCTGTTCCGCGGTGTCCGGCGGCGCGCCCTTGCCCTCGAGTGCGTCGGCCATTGCGGCAATGGCCCTGGCGGCCGCTCGCGCCGCGTCATGCCGGAACGCATCCGGCGCTTCGTCGCCCTTCTCCAGCCGGAACACGCGGTCCAGCACGACCGCATCCTGGAAGATGCGCGCCGCCAGCCGCGCCCTGTCGCGGTAGGTGCGCGCATTGCCCGCAGCCGTGCCGCGCCGCCACCATCGCGCCTCCAGGTCGGCGCTGCCGGCCAGCACGGCCAGCCGCCCCAGCGCCGCGCGCGTGCCGGTGTCGATGCGCTCCCGCTCCGCATCCGCGGGCCGGGTAGCAGCCGCCATTCGCCTGGCGATGCCGCGCAGCAAGGCGGCGCAGCCTTCATCGAAGCGCACGCCCGCGTGGTATTCGGACATCACCGTCGAGACCGCCAGGGCCACGCCCACGCCGATGCCGATCTGCACCATGCGCAGCAGCGCCACCTGCAACGCCGAGTGGCCGGGGATGCCACCGGCCGACAGGATGATCAGCGCCGCCACCGGCGCGCTACGCAGGCCCGGCACCGCCGCGCCGGCAAAGGCCAGCAGCATGACGACCGCCAGCGTGACCGGCAGCACAGGCGCGCCGTGGTGATGCAGGTAGACACCCGCCAGGCCGCAGAGCGCGCCGGCCGCGGTGCCGCGCACGCGGTCCCAGCCGGCATCGAGCGTGGAGCCAGCGCTCGGCCGCATGACGATCAGCACGCTCATCACGGCCCAGAAGCTCTCCGGCAGGCGCAGCGCGACGGACACGATCCAGGCAAGCGCCACCGCGCCGGCCAACTGCACGCCGGGACGCCAGCGGCCGTGGCGCCAGAGCCCGGCGAAGTGCTGCAGCGCCGGCATCGCGTTCATGGCTTCGTCGCTCCGGCGGCGTTGACGGCCAGCGCGGCGCCGAGGCCGTCGATCAGTTCGCAGGCCTGCAGCAGCACGGCGCGTTGCTGCGCATCCAGCGTGGCGCCGATCGCCTCGGCCAGCGCCGATTCGCGCGACCGCATGATCGCCCTCAGCCGCTTCGTGCCTTCGGGCGTGAGCGACAGCACCGACTGCCGCCCGTCGCTGGCATGCGGCGCGCGCGTGATCCAGTCTTCGGCTTCGAGCTCGGCCAGCAGCCGCGTCAGCGACTGCGGCTTGACGCGCTCCAGCGCAGCCAGCGCGGTCGAGGTGCTGGGGCCATGGCGGTGCAACTGGCCGAGCACGCTGAGCTTGGCCACGCTCGGGCCGTCGGGCGTGGCGCTGCCGCTGCGCAGTTGCCGCGACAGCAGCGCGACGGAGTTGCGAAGACGCGTGGCGCACTGCGCCGGATCCGGGGAGGTCGAAGCCATGCCCGGATTGTAAGACTCATCTTATTATCTGGCGACCGGCGTCAGCCCCGGTTCGGCGACGAGTTCACGGGGTAGGTGGTGGCGGGGCCTTCGGCGGGCACCGGCGCCGCGGCCGGTTTCTCGGGCTTTTCTTCCTGGGGCGCGTCGGCCTCGTCTTGGGGCCCGTCGAGGAAGCGGTCGAGCAGCGCGAAGAAGCGGTCGTAGAAGAGCTCGTCGGTCAGCGTCTCGCTCGCGACCTTGACCATGGCGTCGTCGCTACCCGAGAACGGCAGCGAGAGCGAGCCGATCGCGCCCACGCCGAGGCTGGCCGAGTTGTTGACCTTCTTGATGCCGTAGCGGTCCTGCAGGGCCGTCGCGAAGGCCACGGTGTTCTTGCTGGCCTTGCCGCCGCCCCGCGTGCTCTCGCGCGCGCAGACCACGCGGAACTCGACCTCCACATGCACCTCGGCCGCCGGCTGGAAGCTCTTGCGCCCGGTCACGAGGTCGGCGTTGGCCGCGGTGATCATGTAGCCCTGGCTCAGCAGCGCGCGGCGCGCGGCTTCGCAGGTCTCGGCCTCGGTGGCCTGGTAGTCGCGCGTGTGGGTGGTGGTGGAGCCGAAGGCCTCGGGCTCGTAGTTGACCTTGCGCTGGGCGACACCGCCGCAGCCGGCCAGTACGAGTGCGGACGAAAGGCCCAGCAAGAGGATCGGTGCGCGAAGAGAACGGAAGTGCATGGGGTGCATGGACGGCATGGAGCGGCGAATGCTAACCGGCGCATTTGCCGGCAAGGCTTCGAGCGCAGCGGCGCGCCGGCGTTCCCTGTCCGGCATGAAAGTTTTCCTGGCGGACTCAGCCCCAGGGCAGCGCGTGGTGCGCGCGCACCCGCGTGGCCGCGATCAGCCGCGCATTGGGCGCGTCGGTGCCGGCCACCCAAGCGCGCGCCTCTTCGAGGCTGCGGCCGAACTGCTGGTGGCGCCGCACCAGCCGCTCTTCGCGCAGCGCGTCGTCGATGTCCACGTACCAGACCTCGTCGAGCATCGCCGCCGCGCCGGCCCATGGGCCCACGTCGTGCAGCAGGTAGTTGCCTTCGGTGATGACGAGCTGCGTCGTCGGCAGCACCGCGATGGCGCCGGCCACCGGCTCCTCGATCTCGCGGCGGAATTCCGGCGCATAGACGATGTCGCCGTCGGGCCGCTGCTCGCGCAGGCGCTGCAGCAGCGCGACGTAGCCGGCGCTGTCGAAGGTGTCGGGCGCCCCCTTGCGGCCGGCGCGGCCGAGCCGCTGCAGCTCGACGTTGGCCAGGTGGAAGCCGTCCATGGGCACGACCTGCGCACGGTCGGCGCCCACCAGCGCGAGCAGCGCCGCAGCGAGCGTGGACTTGCCCGCGCCGGGCGCGCCGACCAGGCCCAGGAGCTTGCGCCGGCCGCCGGCCAGCAGGGCTTGCAGGCGGGCGGCGCTGTCCGCGGGAAGGGGAGGAAGTTTGTGCGCGGGGGTTGTGCTCATCCCCCGAGCGTAGCGCCGCCGGGCGCCGAAAAGAGATCAGGGATACAGGCCGCGTTCCTGGCGCGCCATCAGGATGCGCTCGCAAGCAACCGCGTACGTCGCGGTGCGCAGCGTGATCTTGTGCTTGTCCGCCGTGTCCCAGATCTGGTTGAGCGCGTTCATCATGATGCGGTCGAGGCGCACGTTGATCTCGTCCTCGTCCCAGAAGAAGGACGAGAAGTCCTGCACCCATTCGAAGTAGCTCACGGTCACGCCGCCGGCGTTGCAGATCACGTCGGGCACCACCAGCACGCCGCGCTCGGCGAGGATGTCGTCGGCGGTCGGCACCGTGGGGCCGTTGGCGCCTTCGAGCACCAGCTTGGCGGTGGTCTTCTGCGCGCGCTCGGCGGTGATCTGGCCTTCGAGGGCGGCCGGGATCAGGATGTCGCAGGCGACGTTCCAGAAGTCTTCGTTCGGCACGATGTCGCCGCCGGCCTTGAAGGCGACCACGCCTTCCTTGTTGGCCACGGGAATCAGCTTGGCCAGGTCGAGGCCGTTGCTGTTGACGATGGTGCCGGTATGGTCCTGCACCGCGACGATCTTGGCGCCCGCTTCGGCGAAGAGTTCGGCAGCGACGGAGCCCACGTTGCCGAAGCCCTGCACCGCGATGCGCGCGCCGCGCAGGTCCATGCCCAGGCGCCGCGCTGCTTCACGGCCGGTGACGAACACGCCGCGGCCGGTGGCCTTCACGCGGCCGAGCGAGCCGCCCAGGTGCAGCGGCTTGCCGGTGACGACGCCGGTGGCGGTGCCGCCGACGTTCATCGAGTAGGTGTCCATCATCCACGCCATGATCTGCGCGTTGGTGTTGACGTCGGGCGCGGGGATGTCGGTGTGCGGGCCGATGATGATGCCGATCTCGCTGGTGTAGCGGCGCGTGACCTTCTCCAGCTCCTGCAGCGACAGCTTCTTGGGGTCGACGCGGATGCCGCCCTTGGCGCCGCCGTAGGGCAGGTTGACGGCCGCGGTCTTGATGGTCATCCAGGCCGACAGGGCCATCACTTCCTCGAGCGTGACGTCGGGGTGGAAGCGCACGCCGCCCTTGCCGGGGCCGCGGCTCATGTTGTGCTGCACGCGGTAGCCCTCGAAGTGGGCGATGGTGCCGTCGTCCATCTCGATGGGCACGTCGACGATGAGCGCGCGCTTGGGGCGCTTCAAGGTTTCGACCCAGCGGGCCAGCGGGCCGAGGTATGGCACGACGCGGTCGACCTGCGAAAGATAGGTGCCCCACGGGCTGTTGGCGGTAGGGCTGACGAAGGAGAGTTTTTCGCTCATGAGAGATCCCTTGGTTGAACGGGTGGCCGCAACGATAGACCTCCACCGCGCGTTGCGCCATGGCTTATGCGCGCCGCGCTGGCGGTTATGCAAGAGACGTTAGGGCGCCTCGCGCGAGTGATGAGCGGCACAGATGACAGAACCGTCATCGACGGGTTATCGATCCGGCGGATCCACTTCTTAGAGTTGTCTCGACCGATCAACACACAAGCAACCACATCAAGGAGTTACGCATGAAGAAGCCCTCGTCCACCGCCCGCCTGCTGGCCACCACCGCCGTCGCGGCCCTGCTCGGCGCAGCCGCCGCGCCCAGCCTTGCCGGCAACTATGCGGAAGGCGATCCGCGCCCGGTGCCGATGACGTCGTCCACCACCCGCGCCGCGGTGGCCGCCGACGCGCAGCAGTGGCTGAAGGCCGCGCCGACGCAGGGCTACACCGACGCCATCGCGCAGGCGCCGGCCGTGGTCTCGACGAACACGCGCGCCGCCGTGGCGGCCGACACGCGGCTGTGGCTGCAGTCGGGGCTCGCGGCCAAGCAGAACGGCGAAGCCGGCGCCGATGCAGCGCAGCCGGGCTACCGCCAGGCCGCCGCGGACTACAGCAGCCGCAAGGCCGCGGCGCAGGCCCAGGCACAACCGGGCACAACGCTGCGCTGAGCGGCGGCAAAAAAATGCTCCTGCTTCCGCGGCAAGGGTAGGCAATGGGTAGGCCAAGGCATTTCCTTGGTTCTATCTCCTATGGCCGGCACTCGCAGGCCGCATTTTCTTCAAGTGATCGATGGGCGAGCCGGATAATCCTCCGATGCTCGACCTGGACCGCATCGATCTGCGCCTGCTGAAGATTCTTCAGGAGGATGGCCGCATCACCAACCTCAAGCTGGCCGAGGCGGTGGCGCTGTCCCCTACCGCGGTGCTGGCGCGGGTGCAGCGCCTGACGCGCGACGGCTTCATCCAGGGCTACGAGGCGCGGCTCGATCCGCAGAAGCTGGGGCGCGGCTTCACCGTGTTCGTCGAGGTGCTGCTCGACCGCACCACGCCCAACGTGTTCGACCAGTTCAAGGCCGCCGTGCAGGTGCGCGACGAGATCATGGAATGCCACATGGTCGCCGGCGGCTTCGACTACCTGCTCAAGACCCGCATGGCCGACATGGCCGCTTACCGGGAGTTCGCGGGCACCGTCCTCTGGCAACTGCCCGGCGTGCGGGAGACGCGAACCTACGCGGTGATGGAAGAGGTCAAGAGCAGCGCACGGCTGCCGCTAGGGATCTGAGCTTTCAGGCGGGGCCGGCGGGCTTGCGCGCCCGGCCGCCGAAGATGGCGGTGCCCACGCGCACCATCGTGCTGCCCGCGCTGATGGCGGCTTCGAGGTCGGCGCTCATGCCCAGCGAGAGCGTGTCGAGCGCGATGCCCGCGTCGCGGATCGATTCGAAGATGGCATGCGCCCGCAGGAACAGCGCGCGCTGTGAAGCGAAGTCGGGCGCCGGCTCGGGGATCGCCATGAGCCCGCGCAGCCGCAGCTGTGGCAAGGCCGCCACAGCCTGCGCCAGCGGCAGTGCCTCTTCGGGCGTCACGCCGGACTTGTTGGCGCCGCCGTCCACATTAACCTGAAGGCATACATTCAGCGGCGGCAGGTGCGCCGGCCGCTGGGCCGACAGGCGCTCTGCAATCTTGAGCCGGTCGATGCTGTGGACCCAGTCGAAATGCTCGGCCACGGGCCGTGTCTTGTTGCTCTGCAAGGGGCCGATGCAGTGCCATTCGAGCTGGGCGCGCAGGTCGGCCAATGCCTCGATCTTGTCCAGCCCTTCCTGCACGTAGTTCTCGCCGAAGGCCGACTGGCCTGCCGCATGCGCCTCGCGCACCGCCTCCGGCCCGAAGGTCTTGGACACCGCCAGCAACCGCACCTCGGCCGGGTCGCGGCCGGCCGTTACACACGCCTGTGCGATCCGGTTGTTTACTTGCTGGAGGTCGTCGCCAATCATCGTCATAATCGTCCAAAATCGTATCAAAACGTCACCGAACTCGATTCGAGGAGCCCCGTGGACATCACCCAACTGCTGGCATTCAGCGTCAAGAACAAAGCCTCCGACCTGCATCTTTCCGCGGGCCTGCCGCCCATGATCCGCGTGAACGGCGACGTGCGCCGCATCAACGTCGACGCGCTCGACCACAAGGGCGTGCATGCCATGGTGTACGACATCATGAGCGACACGCACCGCAAGCACTACGAAGAGTTCCTGGAGGTCGACTTCTCGTTCGAGATCGACGGCCTGGCGCGCTTCCGCGTCAACGCCTTCAACCAGGCACGCGGCGCGGCGGCGGTGTTCCGGACCATTCCCTCGAAGATCCTGACGCTGGAGCAGCTGAACGCGCCCAAGATTTTCGGTGAACTGGCGCTCAAGCCGCGCGGGCTGGTGCTGGTGACGGGTCCCACGGGCTCGGGCAAGTCGACCACGCTGGCGGCGATGGTCAACTACCTCAATGAAAACGAGTACGGCCACATCCTCACGGTGGAAGACCCGATCGAGTTCGTGCACGAATCGAAGAAGTGCCTGATCAACCAGCGCGAAGTGGGACCGATGACGCTGTCGTTCTCGAACGCGCTGCGCTCCGCACTGCGCGAAGACCCGGACGCGATCCTGGTGGGCGAGCTGCGCGACCTGGAAACCATTCGCCTGGCCATGACCGCGGCCGAAACGGGCCACCTGGTGTTCGGCACGCTGCACACCTCGTCGGCCGCCAAGACCATCGACCGGATCATCGACGTGTTCCCGGGAGAGGAAAAGGAAATGATCCGCGCCATGCTGTCGGAGTCGCTGCAGGCGGTGATCTCGCAGACGCTGTGCAAGACCAAGGACGGCCAGGGCCGCGTGGCGGCGCACGAGATCATGCTGGGGACGCCGGCCATCCGGAACCTGATTCGCGAGGCCAAGGTGGCGCAGATGTACTCCACCATCCAGACCGGCCAGGGCCAGGGCATGCAGACGCTCGACCAGAACCTGACGGATCTGGTGCGGCGCAATACCATCTCGGCTGCGGAAGCCCGCGGCAAAGCCAAGATCCCCGAAAACTTCCCCGGCTAGTCATGAGGCCCCCCGGCTTTTCACTTCGCTGCGCTGCGTGTAACTCCACCCCCCAGGGGGGAGGCGCGGCCGCCTTGGGGCGGCCCGGCGGTCGGCCGCCAGCGGGTTCAATCTAAACAGATCAAGGAGCGCTCTCATGGAACGCGATCAAGCCAGCCAGTTCATCAACGACCTGCTCAAGCTCATGGTGAGCCGCGCCGGCAGCGACCTGTTCATCACCGCCGACTTCCCGCCGGCCATCAAGGTCGACGGCAAGGTGACCAAGGTGTCGCAGCAGGCGCTGGGCGCGCAGCACACGCTGGCGCTCACGCGCTCGATCATGAACGACCGCCAGACGGCGGAGTTCGAGCGCACCAAGGAGTGCAACTTCGCGATCTCGCCCACCGGCATCGGCCGCTTCCGCGTGAACGCGTTCGTGCAGCAGGGCAAGGTCGGCATGGTGCTGCGGACCATTCCCGCCAAGCTGCCCACCATCGACAGCCTGGGCATGCCCCAGGTGCTTAAGGAAGTGACGATGAGCAAGCGCGGCCTGTGCATCCTGGTGGGTGCCACGGGCTCGGGCAAATCGACCACGCTGGCCGCGATGATCGACTGGCGCAACGAGAACTCGTTCGGCCACATCGTGACGGTGGAGGACCCGGTGGAATTCGTGCACCCGCACAAGAACTGCGTGGTGACGCAGCGCGAAGTGGGCATCGACACCGACAGCTGGGAAGCCGCGCTGAAGAACACGCTGCGCCAGGCGCCCGACGTGATCCTGATGGGCGAAATCCGCGACCGCGAGACCATGGAACACGCGGTGGCCTTCGCCGAGACCGGCCACCTTTGCATGGCGACGCTGCACGCCAACAGCGCCAACCAGGCGCTGGACCGCATCATCAATTTCTTCCCCGAGGAGCGCCGCGCGCAATTGCTGATGGACCTGTCGCTGAACCTGCGTTCGCTGGTGTCGCAGCGGCTGGTGCCCACCGAGGACGGCCTGGGCCGCGTGGCGGCGGTCGAGGTGCTGCTGAACACGCCGCTGATTTCCGACCTGATCTTCAAGGGCGAGGTGGGCGAGATCAAGGAGATCATGAAGAAGAGCCGCAACCTGGGCATGCAGACCTTCGACCAGGCGCTGTTCGACCTGTTCGAGAGCCACTCGATCACCTTCGAGGACGCGATCCGCAACGCCGACTCCGCCAACGACCTGCGTCTGCAGATCAAGCTCAACAGCCAGCGCGCGCGCAGCACCGACCTGGCCGCCGGCACGGAGCATTTCGCGATCGTCTGAAACAGCAGCCCCCCGGCTTTTCACTTCGCTTCGCTGCGTGTAACTCCACCCCCCATGGGGGAGGCGCGGGCCGCCTTGGGAGCGGCCCGGCGGCGCCCGCCGACTCAGTCGATCGTCTTCTGCCACGCGGCGAACGCGCCCGCCGCCAGCGCAATGACCGCCATCGCGGTGAAGCCGTCGAGCGAGGCCATGAAGGTGGCCTGCTGTTCGAGCGTTCGCCAGAGCGTGCCCAGCGCCATTGCATGTGCCTCGACCGCCGCATGGCCGGCCGCGGCGAAACCGTGGGTCAGCGACTCCAGCGCCTGCATGAAGGCGGCGTTCGCGGGGTTGGCCGATTCGCTCAGGCGCACTTCGTGCTGCGCCAGGCGGTGCTGCTGCAATGCGATCACGCTCGACGTCGCGAATGAAATCGCCAACTGGCGCACGAGGTTCTTGAGCCGGTAGCCGTGCGCGAATTCTTCCGCCGCGAAGGGCCTGAAGGTGAGGTTGGCCACGGGCAGCACCACGAACAGCATCAGCAGGCCGCGCAGCAGCAGCGGGGCCAGCAGGGCCTCTCGCCCCGCCTGCGGCGTGACCCGCGACAGCCACCACGCCGCCAGCGCCGCGATGCCGAAGCCCGCGACGATGAGCCACTTCTTGCGCGTCAGCCGCGCCGAATAGCGCAGGTAGACGAACACCAGCAGCCCGGTGGCGAGCGAGGCGGCGCCGGTGAAGTAGCCTGTATTGCCCACCGTGAAGCCGAGCCCGCCTTCCATCAGGCGCGGCAGCAGGTAGCTGAAGCCCGTCGAGAGGTAGTAATAGACGACATAGAGCGCGAGCCCCACGCGGAACGACGCATTGCGCAGCGCATGCAGCCGCACCAGCGGCGCGGGGTGCCGCCACTGCTGCCAGCCGAACCATGCGAGCCCCGCGACGCCGGCGAGCGTGAGTCCGATCAGCGCGGGCGAGCCTGTGAACAGCTCGAAGTGCGAGCGCGTGAGCACCACCTGCAACGCGGCCTGCGCCAGCGCGAACACGACGTAGGCGATGTAGTGCGGCTCGGTGCGTTCGTGCGGCGCGACGTCGCCGATGTCGGGCAGCGTCCAGAGCACCAGCAGGCCGATCAGCACCGCAACCGGCGCGGTGCTGGCGAACAGCCAGCGCCAGTCGAAGTTGGTGACCAGAAAGGCGCCGGCAATGGGCGCCAGCGCGCCGCCGAACACGATGAGCACCATGAAGGCCTTCAGCGCCTGGGCCCGTCGCGCGGGCGCGATGCCGATCTGGATCAGGATGCGGCAAGCGCCGAGCATCGGCCCGACGAAGTAGCCCTGCACCGCGCGCGCGGCCGTGAGCTGCATCGAGCTGTCGCAGAGCGCGGCACCCACGCCGCCCAGCGCGAAGGCGAACATGCAGACCGCGAGGTAGCGCCTGTAGCCCAGCCGCTCGACCCACGCATGCTGGTGCAGGATGCCCAGCACCGCGCCCAGCGCATAGGCGCTGGAGGCCCACACCAGTTCGTCGGGCGAGGCGTTGACGCCGCCGGCGATGTAGCTCGCGAAGAAGGCGAACAGCGCGTTGTCGAAGTAGTCGATGGCCGTGACGAGGCCGATGGCCCAGGGCAGCAGCGCGACCGCGGCATTGCCGCGCGAAGGCCGCGCCAGGGCCGGGGAGCTCATGGCGCCGGCCGCTCCTTGCGGCGCTGCTCCAGCGCCTCTTCCACCGGCTCGCCGGCAAGGCGGCGCTCCACGTAGTCGAGGTCGCGCCGCAGTTGCGCCTGCAGCGCCGCGGCCTCCTTGAGTTCGCGGCGAACCTGGGCCACGCGCGCATCCAGCGTCGAGAGCTGCCCGGTCAAGGTTTCGCGCAAGGTCTTGAGCGATGCGTTCGACAGGCGCGGACGGCCGCCTTCGGCCGGCGCTTCCATCGGCTGCTGCAGCATCGTGGTGATGGCCGTGAGCGAGAAGCCCAGCGAACGCATGCGCAGCACGCGCGCGAGCTTGTCGAGGTCGGCCTGCTCATAGAGGCGGTAGCCGCCTTCGCTGCGCTCCGGCACCACGATGCCCAGCTCTTCGTAGTACTTGAGCGTGCGCGGCGTGACCTCGAGCCGGGCCGCGGCGTCGCGCACGGTGATGGTCCTGGCGGGGTTCGGCGTGGTCATGATGCCCCTATTTTACCCAAACCTGTACGTTCACGTACAGGTTTGCGTCATCGCACCGGTCGCGGAATGGCTTTAAGCTGTCGCCCCATGAGCAGCATCAACCCCCGCACCTACGAATCCGTCCCCGCGCAGACCGTCGCCTTCCTGGGCCTCGGCGTCATGGGCGGCCCCATGGCCGGCCACCTGGCCAAGGCCGGCCACAGCGTCACGGTCTACAACCGCACACCGGCCAAGGCCCAGGCCTGGGTCGCCGAATTCGGCGCACCGGGCCGCCATGCACCGACCCCGCGCGAGGCCGCCGCGGGCGCCGACATCGTGTTCTGCTGCGTCGGCAACGACGACGACCTGCGCTCGGTGGTGCTGGGCGACGACGGCGCCTTCGCCGGCATGAAGAAGGGCGCGGCATTCGTCGACCACACGACCGCCTCGGCCGACGTGGCGCGCGAGCTGGCGACGGCGGCACAGACGCTGGGCCTGCATTTCATCGACGCCCCGGTCTCGGGCGGCCAGGCCGGTGCGCAGAACGGCGCGCTCACCGTCATGTGCGGCGGCGACGCGGCCGTGTTCGAGCGCATCAAGCCGACGGCCATGGCGTTCTCGCGCGCGGTCACGCTGCTGGGCGAAAGCGGCGCCGGCCAGCTCGCGAAGATGGTGAACCAGATCGCCATCGCGGGGCTGGTGCAGGGCCTGTCCGAAGCCATCGCCTTCGGCCAGCGCGCCGGGCTCGACATGGAAGCCGTGCTGGGCGTCATCAGCAAGGGCGCGGCCCAGAGCTGGCAGATGGAAAACCGCGGCAAGACCATGATCGAGGGCAAGTTCGACTACGGCTTCGCGGTCGACTGGATGCGCAAGGACCTGGGCCTGGTGCTCGACGAAGCCAAGCGAAACGGCGCGCGCGTGCCGGTGACGGCGCTGGTCGACCAGTTCTATGCCGACGTGCAGCAGGCTGGCGGGCGGCGCTGGGACACTTCGAGCCTCATCACCCGCCTCAAATGAGAAAAGCCCGCTGAGCGGGCTTTTTCAATTCGGGCGCGTTCTTTCAGCGAACCGGCGCGGTCGTCGCGCCGCTGGCCGGCAGCGGCTCCATCGGCGGCAGCGGCACGCGCGACGATGAAGAAGAAGCCGGCACCACCGTCGACGAAGGCGCCGACGGCGTAGCCGATGTCACCGGCGCGGGGCCCTGGCCGCCGCGCTGCGCCGCGGCCTGGTTTGCCGCCTGGCTGGCGGCCAGGTCGGCCTCGGAGACGACCTCGACCACGCGCACCACCTTCACCACGCCCGTCACGCCACGCGTGATTTCGGTGGCGCGGTCGGTTTCGCGGCGGGTGGCGATGCCCATCAGGTAGACCACGCCACGCTCCGTCACCACCTTGAACGAGTTGGCGAAGATGTCCTTGGCGTCGAGCAGCGAGGCCTTCACCTTGCCGGTGATGTACAGGTCGTTCGAGCGGTCCTGGAAGGTGCTCGAGCTGCCCACGGTCAGCTCGTTGACCACCGAGCGCACATTGACGATACGGCTCACCTCGTCCTCGACGCGTCGGCGGTCGGCGTCGCTGCCAACGGCGCCGGTCAGCAGCACCTGGCGGTTGTAGCTGGTGACGCTCACGTACATCTGGTCGTTGGCGATGTCGCGCACCCGGGCAGCGGCGCGCAGCTCGATGCCCTGGTCGTCGAGTTGCGCGCCCGAGCTGCGGCGGTCGGTCGCCACCATGCCCACGCCCACTACCGCGGCGCCGCCCACCACCAGCGGCACGCAGGCGGAAAGGCCCGCGACCAGCACGCCCCCCAGGGTGAGCGCGATGGCGAAACGTCGGGCCGGTGTCGTCTTCATGGTTGCGAGGTTCATGGGGAAACTTCCTGTTCTCCGAGTAACTGGGCATCCACGCCGTCGCACAGGCAATGCAGCGCGAGCAGATGGACTTCGTGGATGCGTGCCGCACGCTCGTGCGGCACGCTGATCTGGACGTCGGTTTCGCGCAGCGCGCGGCCGATGGCGCCGCCGGTGCCGCTGCTGCCCGCGCCCGGCGCCGAAGGTGCGCCCGAGGCGGCATTGCCCAGCAGCGCGACCACGGTCATGTCGCGTTCGTGCGCGGCCGTCACGGCCGCGAGCACTGCGGCCGATTGGCCGCTGGCGCTCAGCGCGAGCAGCACGTCGCCGGCCTGGCCGAGCGCGCGCACCTGGCGGGCGAAGCGGTCGGCGTCGATGGCGTTGGCGCTGTCGGCATTGGGGTCGGTGGTGTCGCCGGGCAGCGCGATGGCGCCGAGCTCGGGCCGCTCGCGTTCGAAGCGACCCACGAACTGCGCGGCGAACTGGGCCGCCAGCAGCCCCGACACGCCGGCACCGCAGGCGAGCACCTTGCCGCCGCTGGTCACGCAGGCCAGGATGGCCTGCATTGCCTGAGAGATGGGTTTGCTGAGGACCGGTCCGGTCTGGTATTTGAGGTCGGCACTATCGATGAAGTGCTGCTGAATCCGTTGCTCGAGCATGAGGCGGGATGATAACTGGGGGCTGTGAAACAAGACGTGTGAGTTGTGGAGCCTTCAAGAGGGCTTCAGTTCCCGCGAAAGAGGCATCAGCCGGCATCGAAGGCCGCCTGCAACCAGGTGATTTTGTCCTCGACCAGCACCACGTCGAAGCGGCACGGCGGCAGCGTGCGCAGCTGGTTCAGGTAGTGCCGCGCCGCGAACACGATGCGCCGCTGCTTCAGGCCGGTGATGCTGCCGCCCGCGCCGCCGTGCGTGCCGCTGCTGCGCTGGCGGACCTCGACGAAGACCAGCGTGTGGTCGCGCGGATCGCGCATGATCAGGTCGATCTCGCCGCCGCCGCGCCCGGGCGTCCGATAATTGCGCGCGACCAGCACCAGGCCGGCGTCCTGCAGATGGTCGAGCGCGGCGTCTTCCGCCGCATCGCCGCGATGCTTCGTTGTGGTGTCGGTCTTCATGGCTCCCTGCCTGCAATCTTCTTGTTCGATCTGACGGAGAAACCTCTTGGCTTCACTCGCCCCTGCTTCTTTCGGCGCCGCCCTCGCGGCCGCGCACGACGCCGCGGGTGCGCAGCATTATCCGCAAGGCACCCTCTACGTGGTCGCCACGCCGATCGGCAACCTGGCCGACATCACCTTGCGCGCACTGCATGTGCTGCAGCTGGTCGACGCGATCGCCTGCGAGGACACGCGCCACACCCAGAGCCTGCTGCGCGCCTACGGCATCGACCGGCCCGGCGCACGGCTGCTCGCGGTGCACCAGCACAACGAGGCCGAGGCCGCGCAGGCCGTGGTCGCGCGGCTCGCGCAAGGTGAGCGCATCGCCTACGTCAGCGACGCCGGCACCCCCGGCGTGAGCGACCCCGGCGCGCGGCTGGCCGCCGCCGTGCGCGCGGCGGGCCAGCGCGTGCTGCCGCTGCCCGGGGCCAGCAGCGTGACCACGCTGGTCGGCGCGGCGGGCCTGGTGGCCGACGGCGGCGACGGCAACGCCAGCAGCGCCTTCGTGTTCGCCGGCTTCCTGCCGAGCAAGGCCGGCGAGCGCGACACCGCGGTGCAGGCGCTGTCGCAGGAACCCCGCGCCGTGGTGCTGCTGGAGGCGCCGCACCGCATCGAGAGCCTGGCGCGCGCCCTCGCCACGCTGGGCGAACGCCGCATCACCGTGGGCCGCGAACTGACCAAGCAGTTCGAGGAAATCGCGACCGTCGCGGCCAGCGCCCTGCCCGACTGGTTCGGCGCCGACCGCGACCGCACGCGCGGCGAGTTCGCGCTGGTTCTGCATCCGGTGGCGGTCAGCGGCGACGGCGGTGCCGAGGGCGAGCGGGTCCTGCGGCTGTTGCTGGCGGAACTGCCGGTGAAGACGGCGGTGAAGCTGGCCGCGGAAATCAGTGGTGCGCCGCGCAATACCTTGTATGAATTGGCGCTGCGCATTCGCAATGGCGCGGAAGACGCCTAGCCCGACAGAAACTCCGGCGGCACGGCTGCGGTCAGCCAGACACCGTTCTCGGCGCAATGAAAGGCGTGCCCCAGCGCATGCATGCGGCCTGCGTCGACCACGAGCACATGCGCCTTGCCATGCCGGCGCCCGACTTGCACCGCGGTGGCTTCGTCAGCCGACAGATGCACATGCTGCCGGGCGCCCGGCAAGAGCCCCTGCGCGCGGATCGCGTCGAGAAAACGCGTGGCCGTGCCGTGAAAAAGCAATGCTGGCGGTGCCAACGCTTCGAAGCCGCGGCTGACTTGCTGCGTCGAATGGCCTTGCAGGGCGCGGATGCGGCGCCCATCGGCGGACAGCTCATAGCGCTTCTTCGTGCCCGAGTCGACCGCCTGCACGACGTCCGCCCGCGCGAGGTCGCGCCCTCCGGCCACGGCGCCCGCCACCAGCGCATCGATGTCGGCCCAACCTTCCGCATCGAGCCGCAGGCCGACCGATTCCGGCGCGTGACGCAGCACGTAGGCGATGAACTTGCTGGCGCTCTCGGGCGTCATGGCGCGGCCTTCCAGTGATCTCGATGCGTCAGCAGCGCGTCCATGAGCCTCTGTGCGTGCGGTGTCGGAGGGCGATCGGCACCGTGGAACATGTGATATTCGAGCGGCGGATAGCCCTGCAACGGAATCGCCACCAGACCCTTTGGAATGCGGCAGCAGGCGTTGACCACGGCAAGCCCGAAACCCAGCTGAGCGAAACGCAGCATCAGTTCCCAGCCATTGGCTTCGAGCGACGGCTGCCACGGCACCGACTCCGCCTGAAGCAGTCGGCCCAGCATTTCGCGGTGCGGCCGCCCTTCCGGTGGCACGATCAGTTGAGCGTCCTTCAAGTCGCGCAGGCGCACCGATTTGCGTGAAGCCAGGGCATGCGCGCGCGGTACGACCAGTACCTGGCCCACGACCGTGAGGCGCACCGCCGCCAGGTCTTCAGGCGCAGTGCCCAGGGGCGCAATGCCGAGTTGCGCCTGTCCGGCCCGCACCGCCTGTATTGCTTCGTCCCGGTTGCGCGTGAGCAATTGCAGGTGCGGCGAGGCGCCAGGACCCGAGAACTGCGACAGAGCCTTGCCCAGTAGATAGAGATAAGCCCCCTCGCCCGCAGCCAGCGTGACGACCGGCTGGTCTCGCCCAGCGGCAAGGCCTTTGACGAAGCGTTGGTTGAGCGCGAGCAGCTCCCGCGCATGCCGTGCGACCTGCTCACCTGCGCTGGTGAGCACGAGCGCGCCACCGATCCGCGTGTACAGCCTCGCATCAAGCTGCTCGGCCAATTTGCGCACTTTGGCATGCAGGGCCGGCTGGCTGATGTGAAGCAGGCGCGCCGACTCGCTGAAGTTCAGCGTGTCTGCGAACACAGCAAAAGACTGAAGTGCGTCGAGATTGGTGCGAGGAACATCCATCTATCCATTTTATGGATAGCGCATCCAACATCAGTAGTTCCTGGTGATTGGCTTCATTCCTACGATTCGCCTGCTTCAAACACAAAGGGAATCAGAAATGCAAGACTCCACTCATCTCCCCCGGCTCGGCATCGACATCGGCCGCGTGCTCATCGCCGCCGAAGGCGCTGGCGGCGCGGACACCTCGTTCATCGGCGGCTCGCTGCAAGACGCACTGGCGACGCCGCCGTACGAAGGCATGTTCGACGCCGTCGCGCCGCTGGTCGAAAGGTTCGAAGGCCGCGTCTGGCTGGTCTCGAAGTGCGGCCCCAGCGTTCAGGCAAAGAGCCGTGCGTGGCTGCAGCACCACCGCTTTTTCGAACGCACCGGCATCGCACCCGCCAACCTGCGCTTCTGCCTTCAAAGGCCGCAAAAGGCCGATCACTGCCGCGACCTGCGCATCACGCACTTCATCGACGACCGCACCGACGTGCTGCGCCATCTGGAGGGCATCGTGCCGAACCGGTATCTCTTCGGCCCGCAGAGCAAGCCGGTGACAGTCGCAGGACTGGTGCTGCTGCCGTCGTGGAACGATGCGGCTGCAATCGTGGCCTGAAGGTTCAGCCGCCGTCAGCCGTCCAGCTCCGCATAGCGCCTGAAGATCCCGTCTTCATTGAACGCGATGCGCCGCGGGCTCTGCAGGTAGTCGTGCACCCGCTGGCGGCGCTTGACGTTGCCATGCAGCTTCTCGACCGCCGGCGTTGCAGCCAGCGCGCGCGCCGTGGCCTTGGGGAATGCATAGCGCAGGCCATCCACCAGCTGGAACAGCGACAGGTCCGCGTAGGTCAGCGTGTCGCCGACCAGGTGCAGGCTGCCCGCCGGGTTGCGCTGCAGCACCTGTTCGAACCAGTCGAGGAACTTGGGGATGCGCTCTTCGCGAAAGGCCTTCGCGCGCTGCATGGCGGCGTCGCGCTGGTCTTCGTAGTAGGCGCCGGTCGATATGGGATGGTGCGTGTCGTGCGCCTCCGCCACCGCATCGGCGATGGTGAGCTGCAGTTGGTGCGTCCACAGCCCGTCGGACTCGCCCACGCCCGACAGGCCCAGCCGTGGCCCGAGGTACAGCAGGATCGCGGCGGTCTGGCCGACCACGATGTCCCCGTCGACGAGGAAGGGCGGCGCGAACGCGGGGCGCGCATTGCCTGCATCGCCGAGGCGGCGGCCCAGCGCGGACTCTCCACCGCCTTTCGACTCGGGCAGCCGCGCCACGTCGACGTAGTCGGCACCGGCCGCCTCGAGCGCGAGCCGCACGAATTCACCGCGGCCCTGGATGGTGGGCCAGTAATGGAGTTGGTATGGCATGCGGCCATGGTGTCATGGCTCGGCGGGCCGCTGCAAGGCTTTGCCGCGAAGCATCGGCTTCGGCTGACATGCACGCTCAGCGCAGCACCATGCCCGCCAGCACCGCCACCAGCAGGCCCAGGTACACCCAGGTGTGGATGCGGTCCGGAATGCGGCCGATCAGCGGCGCGGCCATGCGCACGCCAACCAGCGAACCCGCCACCAGCGCGGCGAACGCGGGCACGTCCACGTAGCCGATGTGCCACCCTTCCAGCGACGAGGCCGAGTTCCATGCGAGCCCCATGTAGGTCGCGGTGCCGGCCAGCGCAACAGGCAGCGACAACGGGTTGGCCATGGCGGTGGCATGCGTCATGGCGGCGCCCCGGCGGCGCATCAGCGGCACGGTCATGACGCTGCCGCCCACGCCGAGGAACGCGGCGATCAGCCCGATGACGAAGCTGCCGAAGCTCGCGACCCGGCCCGACAGCGGGCGTGCCGCGGCGGGTGCGGTGTGCTTGAGAAAACCGGGGCGGAACACGCAATCGAGGATGGTCGCGCCGAGGTACGCGATGAAGGCCCAGCGCACGAACTCGCCATCGGCCGCAACGGCCGCCGCAGCTCCCACCACGGCGCCTGCGCCGATGGGCCGCAGCAGCGGACGCACCTGCGCCCAGTCGAGCGTGCCGGCGCGCTGGTGCCGCCGCGTGGCGAGCATGGCGCTGACGATCATCACGCAGGTCGAAGTGGCCACGGCGATGTGCATGGCGGACTGGCCGGTGGCGCTGCCCGCGCCGTGTTTCGCGATCAGCGCACGGTAAAGCAAGGGAACGACGACAAAGCCGCCGCCAAAGCCGAACAGCACGGTGGTGGCGCCTGCCAGGCAACCGAAGCCGGCAAGCATGAGATGGATCGACACGAAACGCTCCTGGGCATTGAGGACAAGACCGTCACGATAGGTCGGCGCGGCTTGGCGCGCTTGCGCATGTGGGCCAATAATGTTCGCGTTTCGGCCAACCCGCTTTTTTTGCCGACCCTATGCGCAATGTTCCGCTCGACTCCGTGGATGCCATCGCCCGCGCGGTGTTGGCCATAGGCACCGACTACCCGCCGGGCACGATGCTGCACACGCACAGCCACCGGCGCGCGCAGTTCCTTTACGGGGCGACCGGGGTGATGGAGGTCGGCACCGACGACGGCGCCTGGGTCGTGCCGCCGCAGCGCGGCGTGTGGATCCCGGCCGGCAAGCCGCACCGGGTGCGCATGCTCGGGGTGAGCACGCGCAGCCTCTACATCGAGCCGCGCGACGTGCCGCGCAAGGGCGACCAGTGCGAGGTGCTGAACGTGTCGCCGCTGCTGCGACAGCTGCTGATGGAAGCGATCGAGGTGCCGATCGAATACGACCGACAGGGCCGCGATGGTGTGCTGATGCGCCTCGTGCTGCACGAGGTGGCGCGCGCCGAGGCCTTGCCGCTGCTGCACGTGCCGCTGCCGCGCGACCCGGCGCTGGCGGGGCTCTGCGTGGAATTTCTCAGGCGGCCCGGCATCCACGTGGCGCCGTCGACATGGGCGGCGCAGTTGAACATCAGCGAACGCACCTTCAACCGCCGCTTCGGCCTCGAGACGGGCATGGCTTTCGGCAAGTGGCGTCAGCGCGCCTGCGTGCTGGTGGCGCTGTCACGGCTCGCGGCGGGCGAGCCGGTGACGGTGGTGGCGCTGGACATGGGCTACGACAGCCCGGGCGCGTTCTCGACGATGTTCCGCAAGACGCTGGGGCGCCCGCCCTCGCATTTCACGATGGGGTAGCAGCGCTTCGGGGGCCGGAGCGCAGGCTCACCAGAACTTCCACCATGGCCGCGGCGCCTGCCGCAACGCCAGCGGGCGGGTGTCGAGGTCGTCGGTGTTCTGCGGCGCGATGGTGTCGCCCGAGCGGCGCCGCATTTCGGTTTCGAGGGCATGTGCGATGCCGCGCGCCTTTTTCTCGCCGCGCAACGCGCGCCGCCGCCATTCGGCGGCATGCGCTGCCAGGCTGGCCTCGTCCAGATCAGTCAACTCCGTCATGGGTGGGAAAAAGAAAAACCGGAAGCTTTTGGGAGCTTCCGGTCTGGTATGTGGTCCCGCCGCCAGGAATCGAACCTGGATCTCAGCCTTCGGAGGGCCGAATTCTATCCGTTGAAATACAGCGAGAGAGGGCTCCGGCAAGCACCGGAGCCAGACATTATGGCCTATCAGGCGGCCTCTGTTTCGGCTTCGTCCGCAACCGCCGCCGCGGACAGCAGCGGACCGAAGCCCAACCCCGCCAGATAGACCCTGAAGGTGCGCCTTCCCGTGGGCACGAGATCGAAGGCCTCCGGGTCGAGCAGCCAGTTCTGGATGAGCCCGCTGATGAGCGCATGCAGCCCCTGCGCGGCCATGGCGCCGGGCACCGGCAGCTTGATGCGGGCGCGGCGGGCGGCCAGCCGCAGGGCCTTTTCGAAATCGGCGACGCAGGCGTTGCGGGCGTCGAGGTGGCGCTGCTGCACGGAAGCCATGTCGTGCGTGTATTCGACCTTGTGGGTCGCCACGTCGAACACGCGGCGCACCTGCGGGTCGGTGGCCATGAGGGTCAGCGCGTGGACCATGCCCTCTTCGATCTCGGCCAGCGGATCGTCGACGCCGCTGGCGCTGGAGGCCCTGGGCCCTGCTTCGAGCGGAAGGATGACGCGCTCCATCATGGCGTTGAACAAGTCGGCCTTGTCCTTGAAATGCCAATAGATGGCGCCGCGCGTGGCGCCGGCCTGCTGCGCGATCTGCTGCAGCGTGGTCTGCGAGACGCCCTGCGCCTGAAACAGCAGCTCCGCGGCATCGAGCAACCGATGCCGCGTGGCCATTGCTTCTTCCTTCGTACGACGTGCCACCAAGTCTCCTGATTTGTAAAGCAACGCCCTTTCCCGGTCGTGGGGCCATTGCACGACCGTCACTATACATCCATGAATGTATGTAAACTACCGGGCTTCCCCGATGGCCCGCCTGCCCGTACAGGTTTCCGGTTCGCCCGAGAACGCGCCATCTCCCGTCTTCGCTTCAAAGGAATCGCATGCCTCTCCTGCATGTTTCGCGCCAATCGTCCTTTTCGCCGCGTCTCGCGACCGTGGCCGCCGTTGCCCTGCTGGTCCTCGCGGGCTGTGGCAAGAGCGATGCGCCCGCCGGCGCAGGCGCACCCGGCGGCGGCGGCCACCCGGCGCCCGAGGTCGGCGTGGTGGTTGCGGCTCCGGGCGACGTCGGCCTCGTCACCGAACTGCCCGGCCGCCTCGAGGCCTCGCGCGTCGCGCAGGTCCGTGCCCGCGCCTCGGGCATCCTGCTGAAGCGCGAATTCCGCGAAGGCAGCGACGTGAAGGCCGGCCAGCTGCTGTTCCGCATCGACCCCGCGCCGCTGGTGGCCTCCCTGCAGAACGCACAGGCCACGCTGGCCCGCGCCGAGGCCAACGCAGTGCAGGCCAAGGCCCTGGCCGACCGCTACAAGCCGCTGGTCGAGGCCAACGCCGTGAGCAAGCAGGAATACGCGACGGCCGTGGCCTCGCAGAAAACCGCCGAGGCCGACGTGGCTTCCGGCCGCGCCGCCGTGCAGACCGCCAAGATCAACCTCGGCTATGCCGACGTGACCTCGCCCATCGCCGGTCGCATCGGCCGCGCCCTCGTGACCGAAGGCGCGCTGGTGGGCCAGGGTGACGCCACCGAGCTGGCCGTGGTGCAGCAGATCAACCCGGTGTACGTCAACTTCACGCAGTCGGCCACCGACGTGCTGAAGCTGCGCCGCGCGCTGGCCGACGGCCAGTACAAGCGCGCGGGCGGCGAGGAAGCCGCCAGCGTGCGCGTGGTGCTGGAAGACGGCAGCGAGTACGCACAGGAAGGCAAGCTGCTGTTCTCCGACCTCACGGTCGACTCGACCACCGGCCAGATCACGCTGCGCGCCGAAGTGCCCAACCCCAAGGGCGAGCTGCTGCCCGGCCTGTACGTTCGCGTGAGGCTGGAGCAGGCCAAGGCCACCAATGCGATCGCGCTGCCGCAGCAGGCGGTCACGCGCACGCAGCAGGGCGACACCGTCACGGTGGTCGACAAGGACGGCAAGCTGTCCAAGCGCAACGTGAAGATCAGCGCCGCCAAGGACAACCAGTGGGTGGTGCTCGACGGCCTGAAGGCCGGCGAACAGGTGATGGTCGACGGCTTCCAGAAGCTGCAGATGATGCCGCCGGGCACGCCCGTGAAGGCGGTGCCGTGGACCAAGCCAAACCCCGCCGCAGCGGCCAAGCCGGCTGCGGCGGCGCCTGCCGCCGCCGAACCGGCGGCCACGGCCGAGAAGAAGTAATCAGGAGCGCGCCCGCAAATGGCCAAATTTTTTATCGACCGCCCGATCTTCGCGTGGGTGATCGCACTGTTCATCCTCGTGGTGGGCGGCGTGGCAATCACCCAGCTGCCGATCTCGCAGTACCCGCCGGTGGCGCCTCCCGCCATCGTGATCAACGTCGCCTACCCTGGCGCCTCGGCCCAGACGCTCGAGGACAGCGTGCTGTCCGTCATCGAGCGTGAAATGAACGGCTCGCCGGGCATGATCTACATGGAATCGGTGGCCCAGGCCGACGGCACCGGCTCCATCACGATCAGCTTCGAGGCCGGCACCAACGACGACCTCGCGCAGGTGGACGTGCAGAACCGGCTGTCGCGGGCAACCCCGCGCCTGCCCTCCGCCGTGACGCAGCAGGGCGTGCGCGTGGACAAGTCGCGCAACAACTTCCTGATGTTCGTGATGCTGTCCTCCGACAACCCGAACATCGACCCGGTGGCGCTCGGCGACTATGCCGCGCGCAACGTGGTGCCCGAGTTGCAGCGCGTGGTCGGCGTGGGCCAGGCCCAGCTGTTCGGCTCCGAGAACGCGATGCGCATCTGGATCGACCCGGCCAAGCTGCAGGGCTTCAACCTGTCGGCCACCGACGTCAACAACGCGATCCGCGCACAGAACGCGCAGGTGTCCTCCGGCACCATCGGTGACCTGCCCAACATCCCCGGCCAGGCCATCGCGGCCACGGTGGTGGTGAACGGCCAGCTCGCCAACGTCGACCAGTTCAAGGAAATCGTGCTGCGCGCCAACACCGACGGCTCGACCGTGCGGCTGAAGGACGTGGCCCGCGTCGAGCTCGGCGGCCAGTCGTACGCCACCTCGGCGCGCCTGAACGGCGTGCCGGCGGTCGGCGTGGGCGTGCAGCCCACGCCCAACGGCAACGCGCTGCAGTCGGCCAAGGCGATCCGCGCCAAGATGGCCGAACTCGAGCGCTACTTCCCGCAGGGCGTGAAGTGGGCCATTCCGTACGACAGCTCGCGCTTCGTGCAGATCTCGATCACCGAGGTGGTCAAGACGCTGCTGGAAGCCGTGGCGCTGGTGTTCGTGGTGATGTTCCTGTTCCTGCAGAACTGGCGCTACACGATCATCCCGACCATCGTGGTGCCGATCGCGCTGCTGGGTACCTTCGCCTCGCTGCTGGCGCTGGGCTTCTCGATCAACGTTCTGACCATGTTCGGCATGGTGCTGGTGATCGGTATCGTGGTGGACGACGCCATCGTGGTGGTGGAGAACGTCGAGCGCATCATGAGCGAAGAGGGGCTGTCGCCGCTCGAAGCCACGCGCAAGGCCATGCGCCAGATCTCCGGCGCCATCATCGGCGTGACCGTGGTGCTGGTGTCGGTGTTCGTGCCGCTCGCGTTCTTCGCGGGCTCCACCGGCAACATCTACCGCCAGTTCTCGGCGGTGATGGTGGCGTCGATCGCCTTCTCGGCGTTCATGGCGCTGTCGCTCACGCCGGCGCTGTGCGCCACGCTGCTCAAGCCGGTCGAAGCAGGCCACCACCACGAGAAGACCGGCTTCTTCGGCTGGTTCAACCGCGGTTTCACGCGCACGGCCAAGGGCTACGAGAGCCTCGTCGCCCGCGTGCTGCGCCGCGCCGCGCGCTACCTCGTGATCTACGCCGCGATCATCGCCGCGGTGGTGTTCACCTACACCCGCCTGCCCAGCTCGTTCCTGCCGCAGGAAGACCAGGGCAACATCATCGTGAACGTGCAGCTGCCCCCGGGCGCCACGCAGGAACGCGCGCTGTCGGTCATGCAGCAGGTCGAGGGCTTCATCCTGAAGCAGCCCGAAGTGCAGAGCATGGTCGGCGTGATGGGCTTCAGCTTCTCTGGCCAGGGCCAGAACGCGGGCCTCGCCTTCGTGACGCTGAAGGACTGGGACGAACGCAAGGACCCGGCCCACTCGGCCAGCGCGCTGGCCGGCCGTGCCTTCGGTGCGCTGTCGGGCATCCGCGACGCCTTCATCTACCCGCTGAGCCCGCCGCCCATTCCCGAACTGGGCAACGCCAGCGGCTTCAGCTTCCGCCTGCAGGACCGCTCGGGCGCAGGCCACGAGGCGCTGATCAACGCACGCAACCAGCTGCTGGGCATGGCCTCGCAGAGCAAGATCCTGTCGCAGGTGCGCCCTGACGGCCTGGAAGACGCGCCGCAACTGCAGATCGACATCGACCGCGACAAGGCGAACGCGCTGGGCGTGACCTTCGACGCGATCAATGCCACGCTGTCGACCGCGCTGGGTTCGAGCTACATCAACGACTTCCCGAACCGCGGCCGCCTGCAGCGCGTGGTGGTGCAGGCCGATGCGCCGGCGCGCATGCAGCCCGACGACCTGCTCAAGCTGAACGCCAGCAACACGCAGGGCCTGCCGGTGCCGCTGTCGGCCTTCGCGACCACCAAATGGGTCACGGGCGCCACGCAGACGGTGCGCTACAACGGCTACCCCGCGATCCGCATCAGCGGCGACGCAGCGGCCGGCTACAGCACCGGCGCCGCGATGGCCGAGATGGAAAAGCTCGCCTCGCAGCTGCCGCAGGGCTTCGGCTTCGAATGGACCGGCCAGTCGCGCGAAGAAAAGCTCGCGGGTTCGCAGGCCATCGTGCTGTACGGCTTCGCGATCCTGGCGGTGTTCCTGTGCCTGGCCGCGCTGTACGAGAGCTGGTCGATCCCGCTGTCGGTGATCCTGGTGGTGCCGCTCGGCGTGCTGGGCGTGCTGCTGGCAACCATGCTGCGCGCCTATTCGAACGACGTGTACTTCCAGGTGGGGCTGATCACCATCATCGGCCTCTCCGCGAAGAACGCGATCCTGATCATCGAGTTCGCCAAGGACCTGCAGGCGCAGGGCAAGGGCGTCATCGAATCGGCACTGGCCGCCGCGCACCTGCGCTTCCGCCCGATCGTGATGACCTCGCTGGCCTTCGGCCTGGGCGTGCTGCCGCTGGTGCTCGCCTCGGGCGCCGGCTCGGCCAGCCAGCGTGCCATCGGCACCGGCGTGCTGGGCGGCATGGTGACGGGCACGGCGCTGGCCGTGATCTTCGTGCCGGTGTTCTTCGTGGTGGTGCGCAGCCTGTTCAAGGGCAGCGCGCGCCAGCGCGAGGCCGACAAGCGGCATGCGGAAGCGGCCGGCATCACGGAGGAACCGAAACATGACTGAACTCGGGCACACCCCCAGGCCGCGCGCACTGCGTGTCGCTACGCCCACCCCCTTGCAGGGGGCAACACCAGCGGCCCGTCAGAGCCGGTTCCGCGGTGTTTCCCGAACAGGCCGCGCCGCGCATGCAGCGCGAACGGCCATGGAGTCGCTATGACAATGACGAAATTCATTCCAACAGCCCTGGCAGCGGCAATGCTGCTGGCCGGCTGCTCGCTGATCCCGACCTACGAGCGCCCCGCGGCGCCGGTGCCGACCACCTTCCCGGGCGACCCGGCGCAGCCGCCCGGACAGGCCGCGGCCAACCTGGCCTGGCAGGACTTCTTCACCGACCCGCGCCTGGCGGGCCTGATCCGGACGGCGCTGTCGAACAACCGCGACCTGCGGGTGTCGGTGCTCAACATCGAGCAGGCGCGCGCGCAGTTCCAGATCCAGCGCTCGGCGCTGTTCCCGGCGCTGGGCCTGACGGGTTCGGGCTCGCGCTCGGGCCCCAACCCGTACCAGGGCATCGAGCCCGGCGCGGGCAGCGTGGCCTCGCAGTACAGCGTCAACTTCGGCTTCACGGCCTGGGAGCTCGACTTCTTCGGCCGCATCCGCGCGCTGAAGGACCAGGCCCTGGCGCAGTACCTGGCCACCGATGAAACGCGCAAGGCGGTGCAGATCAGCCTGATCGCGTCGGTCGCGAACGGCTGGCTCACGCTGCTGGCCGACGACGAACTGCTCGAGATCACGCGCCAGACGCTGGTCACGCGCGAAGAGTCGGTGCGCCTCACGAAGCTGCGCTTCGACAACGGCGTGTCTTCCGAGCTCGACTTCCAGGCGTCGAACGGCCAGCTCGAAAGCGCGCGCGCCGCCTATGCGCAGCAACTGCGCACCCGCGCGGAGGACGAGAACGCCCTCGCCCTGCTGCTGGGCGCGCCGGTGCCCGCCGAAGCCACGGCGGGCGGCGCCAAGGGCCTCGCCGGCATCAAGCCGATGCCCGACGTGCCTGCCGGCCTGCCCTCCGACCTGCTGGCCGAGCGCCCGGACATCCGCGCGGCGGAGCAGCAGCTGATAGCGGCCAACGCCAACATCGGCGCGGCGCGTGCGAACTTCTTCCCGCGCGTGTCCCTGACCAGCTCCATCGGCACCGCGAGCACCGAGTTCTCGGGCCTGTTCGACCGCGGCTCCAAGGCCTGGTCCTTCGCGCCGACGGTGACGCTGCCGATCTTCAACGCGGGCAGCAACCGCGCGACGCTCGAGTCGGCCAAGGCCGGGCGCGAGATCGCGGTGGCGCAGTACGAGAAGTCGATCCAGACGGCGTTCCGCGAAGTGGCCGATGCGCTCGCGGGCCGCGCCACGCTGGGCGAACAGGTGCGCGCGCTGCGTGCGCAGGCCGATGCGGAGGCGGTGCGCTTCAAGCTGTCCGACCTGCGCTACCGCAATGGCATCGCCAGCGCGCTCGACCTGCTCGACGCGCAGCGCTCGCTGTTCTCGGCACAGCAGTCGGCCGTGACCACGCAGCTGCTGCAGCTGCAGAACCAGGTCACGCTGTACAAGACGCTGGGTGGCGGCTGGGCCACGCGCGACGGCAACAACGGCTGATGCGCTGAGAAACTTTGGCGTCCGCTAAGGGTAGGTCCCTTGCCCGCTTGGGCAAGGGGTCTCTCTATAATCGCCGGTTGGTTAGGAAAAGCCCCCCGACGAGCCCCCGATATTGAGGACGCCAATGAGCGCAGACCCGCATTACCAGGCCACAGAAGAAGCCCACACCGGGCCGATCAAGAACCCGAAGCAGCTGCTTCTCGCGGTATTTTTCTCCTTCATCGCCCCGATCCTGATCATCGTGGGTCTTGTTTCCTATGTGGTCTCGGGCGACAAGCCCTCGGGCACCGCGCAGGGCGACAACATGTCCCTCTACGGCGTGACCAAGGAAGCGCGCGACCGCGAAGTGGCCGAGCGCCTCAAGAAGGTCGGCGCCATCGAGATCCGCGATGCCAACCGTCCGCTGGCCACCGGCGAGACCGTCTTCAAGGCCCAGTGCGCCACCTGCCACGGCTCGCCCGGTATCCCTGGCGCGCCGCACTTCCAGGACGCCGCAGCCTGGGGCCCGCGCATCGGACAGGGCTACGCCACGCTTCTCGAACACGCCCTGAAGGGCAAGGGCGCCATGCCTGCCCAGGGCGGCGGCGACTTCGAAGACCTCGAAGTGGGCCGTGCCGTGGTCTACATGGCCAATGCCGGCGGCGCCAAGTTCCCGGTGCCGGATCGCCCGGCTCCGGCCGCCTCCGCCGATGCACCCGCTGCCGAAGGCGCTGCTGGAGCGGCTCCCGCAGCTGCTGCAGCCGGCGCTGCTGCCGCACCCGCGGCCCCTGCGGCGGCAGCAGCCCCTGCTCCCGCAGCAAGCGCTCCCGCTGCCAACTAGGCGTTTACCCTAGTCTTGAGAACGAAGCCGGCCCAGCGCCGGCTTTTTTCATGGGCGGGTGGCCTCTGCTGCAGCAGCGGCTTCGGCGTGGTGTTGCGCCGGGCTCAGCACGTGCCCGAAGCGGTCGGGCAGTTGTGCGGCACGCACTTCCTCCGGCGTCCAGAGCCCGCGTTCGATGGCATCCGCCGCAATGCCGACGTCCTGCGTGTGCACCAGCCCCAGCCCGGCCGAAGACGACAGGTAGAGCCTGCCATCCTCGTCGAGCAGGCAGCCGGTCACCTTGGCGGGCTGGCCGGTGTGCGCGGTGACGGTGAAGCCGTCGCCCTGCTCGGCCACCCGCCACACCAGGGGCGCCGCCTCCAGTTCCACGTACACGCGCTGCGGCCCGTTCTGGAAGAACCACTGGCCTTCGCCGTCGTGCTCGTAGTTGCGGTGAATGAACTCGATCAGCTTGTCGTGCCTGAGCATCGATCCCTTCGCTGCTGGAAAGGGGCCTTCGGCCTGCGTGCGGTCGTCGCGCATGTACCAGTTGCCGCGCGCGTCCAGACCGAGCCAGCCATAGCAGTGCGGCACGTTGGGCCATTTGGCGAGTGCCTGTTTGACGATGTCATCCATGAAGCTATTGTGCTCGCCGTCAGGCGTGGCGGGTCAGCCAGCCGCCTACGCGCTCCGGCATGCCGCGCACGTGCCCCGGCGGCAGCCCCATGGGAAAGCCCACGTGGCCGCCATGCGCGGGCTGCCACAGCGTGACGTGCGCACCCACCTCGCCGGGCAGCGGCAGGCTGCTGGCGGGAATGAAAGGGTCGTTGCGCGCGTTCACCACCAGCGCGGGCACGCGGATGGATGCCAGGTGCGGCTTGGCCGAGCCCCGGGCCCAGTAGTCGTCGGCATCGCGAAAGCCGTGCAGGGGCGCGGTGAAGATGTCGTCGAAGGTATAGAGGTCGCGCGCGGCCAGCAGGCGGTCGCGGTCGAAAAGGCCAGGGAACTGCGCCAGCTTGGCCATGGCCTTGGGCTTCATGGTCGCGAGGAACATGCGCGTGTAGACCAGCTTGTTGAAGCCCCTGCCGATGGCCTCGCCGCCCGCCGCCAGGTCGAGCGGCGCACACACCGAGGCCACCGCGTTCACCACGCCGGCAGCCGTTTCACCGGCCTCAGAGGCCCATCGCATCAACGCGTTGCCGCCGAGCGACACGCCCGCGGCCAGCACCGGACCGCCGCCCTTGCGCGCATGGTTCTCGCGCATGCGCGAGAGGATCCAGCCGATCTCCTCGAAGTCGCCCGAGTGATAGGCGCGCGGCGCCAAGTTCAGTTCGCCGCTGCAGCCCCGGAAATGCGGCACCGCGAAGGCCATGCCCTGCGACGCGGCGAATGCGGCGAAGGCTTCGGCGTAATGGCTGCGCGATGAACCCTCCAGGCCGTGGAACAGCACCAGCAGCGGCGCCGGCTGCCGGGGCGCATCGACGAAGTCGACGTCGATGAAGTCGCCGTCGGGCGTCTGCCAGCGCTCGCGCCGGTAGACCGGCGCCGGCCCGTCGAAGCGGCGTGCATAGAGCGCGGGCCAGATCGTCTGCAGGTTGCCGCCGGGCAGCCAGCGCGGCGCCATGTAGCCCATGGCCGTCGAGGGGGAAGGGCCCGAAGCGGATGACGGGGGAGCGGAAGGAACGAAGGACGGCATCGATCAATGCAGGGTCTGGGGCGGATCGTTGGCGTCGTCGGGTTCGCGCGCGCTGCCGGGGCTCGCATGGTGCGCCACCAGGCGCCAGCCCTGCGCGGTCTTGTGATAGACGTTGGTGGCCAGCACGAAAGCGTGGCGCGGGCCCTCGGCCGTGAGCACCTCGATGCGCTCCAGCACGTTGTGCACCGCGCTGGCGAGCGATTCGATCTTGCGCACCCGCGCGGGCGTGGCGTGGATCGCGCCGTTGCCGAACATCTGCTCGAAGGCCGCGCGGATCGCGACCGCGCCCACGAGCCGCGGACCGCCGGGGTGCACGCAGAACACCTCGTCCTCGTCGGCCCAGCAGGCCATCAGTGCATCGATGTCGCCGCGTTGCAGCGCTTCGTAGAAGGCCGCTTCGACGTCGTCGGCAGTGCCGCCGATGGCCGCGGCGGCGCGGAGTGGAGTCTTGGGCATGGCGTGATTCTGCCGCGCAGTCGGTGACGGGGGCACTGCACCGCTTTGGCACGGTCCGCACCGCGGTGCCGCAATCCTGGCGAATCGCCTGCTCCGTTTTGGACCAAATGGTCAAACACAAACCGAAAAATACAACTAAGCCATTGATTTAAAACAACTTTTTAAACTGGCACGCCGCATGCAAGGAGCTGCGCAATCACGCAACAGGAGTCCTTCCATGAACGTCGGCATCTTCATTCCCATCGGCAACAACGGCTGGCTGCTTTCCGAAAACGCGCCCCAGTACAAGCCCAGCTTCGAGCTCAACAAGCAGATCACGCTGAAGGCCGAGCGCTACGGCGTCGACTTCGCGCTGTCCATGATCAAGCTGCGCGGCTTCGGCGGCAAGACGGAGTTCTGGGACCACAACCTGGAGTCGTTCACGCTCATGGCCGGCCTCGCGGCCGTCACCAGCAAGATCAAGCTGTTTGCCACGGCCGCATCGCTGGTCATGCCGCCGGCCATCGTTGCGCGCATGTCGTCGACCATCGACTCCATCTCCAACGGACGCTTCGGCCTGAACCTCGTCACCGGCTGGCAGCGCCCCGAGTACTCGCAGATGGGCATGTGGCCCGGCGACCAGTTCTTCGGCACGCGCTACCAGTACCTCAGCGAGTACATCCAGGTGCTGCGCGACCTGTGGGGCACCGGCCAGTCGGACTTCAAGGGCGAGCACTTCAAGATGGACGACTGCCGCATGAGCCCGCAGCCGCAGGCCGACATGAAGGTGATCTGCGCCGGCCAGAGCGACGCGGGCATGGAGTTCTCCGCCAGGTACGCCGACTACAACTTCTGCTTCGGCAAGGGCGTGAACACGCCCAAGGCCTTCGCGCCCGCGGCCCAGAAGCTCATCGAGGCCACCGCCAAGACCGGCCGCCACGTCACCACCTACGTGCTGATGATGGTGATCGCCGACGAGACCGACGAAGCCGCGCGCGCCAAGTGGGAGCACTACAAGGCTGGCGCCGACCACGAAGCCATTGCATGGCTGGGCCAGCAGGGCGCGGCCGACACCAAGTCGGGCGCCGACACCAACGTGCGGCAGATGGCCGACCCGACCTCGGCCGTGAACATCAACATGGGCACGCTGGTGGGCTCCTACGCAAGCGTCGCACGCATGCTCGACGAAGTGGCCGAGGTGCCCGGCACCGAAGGCGTGCTGCTGACCTTCGACGACTTCCTGCAGGGCGTGGAAGCCTTCGGCGAGCGCATCCAGCCGCTCATGAAGAGCCGCGCGCACGTGCAGAGCCCCGTGCCGTCGCAGATCGAGCCCCAGCGCCTCGCGGCCTGAACAGGAGCACCCACGTGAGCGCACCCGCACGCAACACCACCCTCACCTCGACCACGCCCGTCGGCGCGCCCCGCCTGCCCGGCGCACCCGCACCGCTGGTGCTGCCGGCACGCCCCGAGCCGCTTGCGATGCACGCCAGCGATTCGGCGCTCATCGTCGTCGACATGCAGAACGCCTATGCATCCATTGGCGGGTATGTCGACTCGGCCGGCTTCGACATCTCCGGCGCGCAAGGCACCATCGCCAACATCGTGCGCGCCATTGCCGCGGCGCGCGCGGCCGGCATGCTGGTCGTGTTCCTGCAGAACGGCTGGGACGCCGCATACGTGGAAGCCGGCGGCCCCGGCTCGCCCAACTGGCACAAGTCGAACGCGCTCAAGACCATGCGCGCCAAACCCGAGCTGCAGGGCAAGTTCCTCGCCAAGGGCGGCTGGGACTACGAACTCATCGACCAGATGAAGCCACAGGCCGGCGACATCGTCGTGCCCAAGACGCGCTACAGCGGCTTCTTCAACAGCACGCTCGACAGCACACTGCGCGCGCGCGGCATCCGGCACCTGGCCTTCACCGGCATCGCGACCAACGTGTGCGTGGAGTCGACGCTGCGAGACGCCTTCCACCTCGAGTACTTCGCCGTGATGCTGGAAGACGCCACGCACGAACTCGGCGGCCCGGCCATCCAGAAGGCATCGGTCTACAACGTCGAGACCTTCTTCGGATGGGTCTCCACGGTGGACCAGTTCTGCACCACCTTCGCCGCGCCGCAAGCCGTTTCCCAACCCGCGTCGGCCGAAGCGGCCGTCGCCTGATTCACCTTCATCGAGGAGTTCCCCCATGCCCAAGCAAGCCATCATCCCTCCCGGCACCGGCGTGCCGCTCGCCCCCTATGTTCCCGGCACGCTCGCCGACGGCGTGCTCTACGTGTCGGGCACGCTGCCCTTCGACAAGGACAACAACGTGGTGCACGTCGGCGACGCGAGTGCGCAGGCCCGGCATGTGCTCACCATCATCAAGGGCGTGGTCGAGGCCGCCGGCGGCACCATGGACGACGTGACCTTCAACCAGATCATGCTCAAGGACTGGGCCGACTACGCGAAGATCAACGCGGTGTATGCCGAGTTCTTTCCCGGCACCAAGCCCGCGCGCTACTGCATCCAGTGCGGCCTGGTGAAGCCCGATGCGCTGATCGAGATCGCCTCGATCGCGCACATCGGCAACAAGGGCTGAGGCGCCGCATGCCTTCGCTGCACTACGAGGTGCACGGGCCGTCCGAGGCGCCCTCCACCGTGCTGCTGTCGTCGGGCCTCGGCGGCTCGGCCGGTTTCTGGCAGCCGCAGCTCGGCGCGCTGGTCGACGCCGGGCACCGCGTCGTCGCCTACGACCAGCGCGGCACGGGTCGCAGCCCCGGCGCGCTGCCCGCTGCCTATGCCATCGAGCACATGGCGCGGGACGTGCTGGAAATCCTCGACGCCACGAACACTTCGCGGTGCCACTTCGCGGGCCATGCGCTCGGCGGCCTCGTGGGCCTGCAGCTCGCGCTGGATGCACCCGCGCGCATTGCGAGCCTCGTGCTCGTCAACGCATGGTCGAAGACCAATCCGCATTCGGCGCGCTGCTTCGATGCCCGGCTCGCGCTGCTCGGCGCATGCGGTGCGCGCGCCTATGTGGAAGCGCAGCCGATCTTCCTCTACCCCGCAGCCTGGGCCGCCGAGCACGCGCAGCGCGTGGCCGCCGAAGTCGATCACGCCTTCGCCCATTTTCCCGGCGAGGCCAACATGCGCGCGCGCATCGCCGCGCTGCGCGCCTTCGACATCGACGCACGGCTGGGCGACATCACCGCGCCCGCATTGGTGGCCGCGGCCAAGGACGACGCACTCGTGCCCTGGACCTGCTCCCAGCGCCTGGCCGATGGCCTGCGCGACGTCACGCTCGACTTCATGCCGCACGGCGGCCACGCCCACAGCGTGACCGAGGCCGAGGCCTTCAACCGCAGCCTGCTCGACTTTCTTTCGCGGGTCACCGCACCCGCAGTTCCAGCATGACCACTCTTGCATCCACACTCGACGACGCAGCGCTGTCGCTGCTGTTCACCGCCGCACGCAGCCACAACGGCTGGACCGACGAGCCCGTCACCGACGCGCAACTGCGGCAGATCTATTCGCTCGCGAGCCTGGGCCCGACCTCGGCCAACTGCTCGCCCGCGCGCTTCGTGTTCGTGCGCACGCCCGAAGGCAAGCAGCGCCTGGCGCCCGCGCTCTCCAAGGGCAACCTCGACAAGACCATGAGCGCGCCGGTCACCGTCATTGCCGCATGGGACCGCAAGTTCTACGACAGTCTGCCCACGCTGTTCCCGCAAGCCGACGCGCGCAGCTGGTTCACCGGCAGCCCCGAGGCCGCGCACGAGACCGCCTTCCGCAACGCGAGCCTGCAGGCCGGCTATCTGCTGCTGGCCGCGCGCGCGGTGGGCCTGGACGCCGGCCCGATGTCGGGCTTCGACAAGGCGAAGGTCGATGCGGCCTTTTTCGAGGGCACCGACTGGACCGTCAATTTCCTCATCAACCTCGGCCACGGCGATGCGTCGAAGGTGTTCGGCCGCCTGCCGCGGCTGCCCTTCGACGAAGCCTGCATGCTGGCCTGAAGGAGTCACTCTCCATGTTGAACGCCATGGCCTCACACGCCCCTTCGTCATCGAACCCCGCCGGCTTGCCTGCGGGCTTGCAGAAGGCCGACTACCGCAACGCGATGGCGCGGCTGGGCGCGGCGGTGAACATCATCACCACCGACGGCCCGGCGGGCCGCGCCGGCTTCACCGCATCGGCCGTGTGCAGCGTGACCGACGAGCCGCCGACGCTGCTGGTGTGCCTGAACCGGTCCGCTTCCGTGTACCCGGCGTTCAAGGCCAACGGCGTGCTGTGCGTGAATGTGCTGGCGGCGGGCCACCAGTCGCTGTCCGCGTTGTTCGGCGGCAAGACGCCGATGGACGAGCGCTTCGCCGCCGGCCGCTGGAGCCGCAAGACCACCGGCTCGCCGATGCTCGACGATGCGGCCGTGTCGTTCGACTGCCGCGTGGTGCACGCGACGAGCGCGGGCACGCACGACGTGCTGTTCTGCGAGGCCGTGGCGATCGCGATCGGCGGCGCGGCGCAGGGCTTGATCTACTTCGACCGGCGCTATCACGAGATCGCGGCGCCGCCGCAGCACTGAATTGCTTCCTCCCCCGGAAGGGGAGGGAGCAAGGCAAGAGTCAGCGCGGCGCGATGCCCTGCAGCACGATGCGCTGAACGTTCTCCGCCGTCTCCTCGAAGAACGCCGCATCTTCCAGCGTGTGCCCCGTCAGCGCCTGCACCTGGACGCCGAAATCCGCGTAGTGCTGCGTCACCGCCCACAGCGCGAAGATCAGGTGGTGCGGATCGACCGGCGCCAGCTTGCCGGACTCGACCCAGGCGCGGATCACTTCCGATTTCTTCTCCACCAGCGAGCGCAGCTCGCGGTCCAGTTCGTCGCGCAGCAGCGGCGCGCCCTGGATCATTTCAAGGCAGAACAGCCGCGATGCATCGGGCCGGTCGCGCGACACCACCAGCTTGCGGCGGATGTAGCCGCCGATGGCCTCGGCCGGGTCCTGCTCGGCGCTGAAGCCGCGCAGCGGTTCGAGCCACAGCGCGAGCAGGTCGCGCAGCACGTTGACGTAGAGCTCTTCCTTGTTCGCGAAGTAATAGAGCAGGTTGCTCTTCGACACATCGGCACGCGCCGCCACCTGGTCGATCGATGTGCCGTGCAGGCCGAAGCGCGAGAACAGCCCCAGCGCCGCGCCGAGGATCGCGGTGCGCTTGTCCTCGATCTGGCGCAGCCGCCGGTTCACGGCCGACGCACTGCGCACGGCCGGCTTGGCACGCTTGCGCGCCGGTTTGTCGGTACTGCTGCTGGCTGCGGCCAGCGCCTTGGTCTTCGGCATCTTCCCTCGCTCTTCTTTTCACGTTCATCGGTTTTCAAACGGCGCACCACTGTAAGGCCACGGTGCATCGCCTTGCGTCACGACCGGCGGCACAACGCGGTGTTGCGCACCATGCTGACGCGGCGAATGCGATTTGTCCATTTGGTCCAACTGGCACAGACGTTGCATGGCGAAAGGCATGCCAACGCATGCACGACTGCATGACCGACCGAATGAGGAAGCCGCCATGACCCTGCTGTCCGTTCCCATCATCGATCTCGCGCCCTACTTCGACGGCACCGCCGAAGGCAAGTCGGCGGTTGCGAGAAAAGTCGACGAAGCCTGCCGAAGCATCGGCTTTCTCGTCATCACCAACCATGGCATCGCGCCCGAGCTGATAGAGCGCGTGTCGTCGCTCTCGCGCCAGTTCTTCGACATGCCGCTGGCCGAGAAGCGCAAGGTCGACCGGCCGCGCGAAGACGCGGTGCGCGGCTACAGCGCGGTCGGCGAAGAGGGGCTCTCCTACAGCCTGGAAGAGGCAGCGCCCGGCGACCTGAAGGAGTCGTTCTCCATCGGCCCGTCGAACGTGCCCGACGACGACTATCACCGCGGCCCAGCCGCCGGCCCGCACTTCGAGCCCAACAGCTGGCCGCCCATCGACGGTTTCCGCGAAGCCTACGAAGGCTACTTCGAGGCCATGAGCGATCTCTCGCGCTCGCTGATGCGCATCTTCGCGCTCGGCCTCTCCCTGCCCGAGACCTTCTTCGACGACAAGATCGACGAGCACATCAGCATGTTCCGCGTGCTGAGCTATCCGCCGCAGCGCGAGCAGCCGCTGCCGGGCCAGTTGCGCGCGGGCGCGCACAGCGACTACGGCAGCCTCACCATCGTGCTGCCCGACGACAAGGGCCTGCAGGTGTTCAACAAGGCAGGCCAGTGGGTCGACGTGCCGCAGGTCGAGGGCGGCCTGGTCGTCAACATTGCCGACCTGATGATGCAGTGGACCAACGACCAGTGGGTGTCCACGCTGCACCGCGTGATCAACCCGCCGTTCGAGGTGGCGAGCACCAACCGCCGCCAGTCGCTGGTGTTCTTCCACCAGCCGAACTACGACGCGATGGTCGAGTGCCTGCCGAGCTGCCTCGCGCCCGGCGAGGTTGCCAAGTACGCACCCATTTCCTCCGGAGACCACCTGACGTCGAAGTTCGTCAAGCAGACGACCTTTGGCGGGACCAAGGCGGTGGCTTGAGATGACTTACCGCTGTTCTTCGGGGCGCGCTCACGCCGACGGGGTACCTTGCTCCGCGAATGTGCGCAGGGCGTCGGGTGCTCCCCGCAGCGAAATAAAGGAGGAGGCCGCAGGCCGGGGGACATTCGCGGAGGGGAGTACCCGACGGCCTGTGCACGCGCCCTGAAAAACACCACATCAAAAAAAGCACAGACATGGCCCATCTCTCCTACGTCAACGTCTTCGCCAAAGACGTGGTCGCGCTCAGCGGCTTCTACCAGCGCGTGTTCGGCTTCACAGAGATAGAAGCCATCCGCTCCCCCATCTTCCGCGGCCTGGACACCGGCAAGTCGAGCCTCGGCTTCAACGCGCTCGACGCCTATGAGCTGCTGCACCTGAGCGAGTACTCCGACACACGCGGCGTCAAGTTCCTGCTGAACATCGACGTCGACAGCCAGGCCGACGTCGACCGCATGGTGCCCGTTGCCCTGGAGGCCGGCGCCACGCTGGTGAAGGCGCCCTACGTTACTTACTACAACTGGTACCAGTCGGTGCTGCTCGACCCCGAAGGCAACGTGTTCCGCATCAATTTCATGATGTAGCCGCACGCGACCTCCCCTCTTTTTTTCTCCTCTCTTCCCATGCTCCCCACGAAAGGTTGCTTCATGCCGCGCACTCCCTCCCACGGCCCCGTCCTCGGGCTTGCCATGACCCTCGCAGCCGGCGGCGCGCTCTTCACCACGCTGCCCGCCGTTGCGGCCGACGGCTTCACGCTCAAGGACAAGCCGAAGATCGCGATGCTCTACTTCGGCCCCAAGAACGACGGCGGCTGGACGCAGGCCTTCGACGAAGCCCGCGTGAAGATCGAGAAGGAGATCGGCCAGAAAATCCAGTTCGTCGAGAACGTGCCCGAAGACGCATCGGCCATCAAGCCCGCCGCGGAGAAGTTCATCCAGCGCGGCGCCAACATCGTCATCGGCACCGCCTTCGGTTACTCCGACAGCTTCAAGGACCTGGCCGCCAAGTACCCCGACGTGGCCTTCCTCAACGGCTCCGGCACCACCAATGGCAGCAACCTCGAGTCGTTCTACGGCCGCACCTACGAGAGCCAGTACCTCTGCGGCATGGCCGCGGGCGCGGCGTCGAAGACCGGCAAGCTCGGCTTCGTCGCGGCCAACCCCTTCGGCGTGGTGAACTGGACCATCAACGCCTTCGCGCTCGGCGCGCAGAAGATGAACCCGAACGCCACCGTCAACGTGATCTACACCGGCGCGTGGAACGACCCGGTGAAGGAACGCGCGGCAGCCGCGGCATTGATCGACCAGGGCGCCGACGTGATCGGCCAGCACGTCGACAGCCCCACGCCGCAGATCGTGGCGCAGGAGCGCGGCGTGTACGGCACCGGCCACCACCGCGACCTGCGCCAGTTCGCGCCCAAGGCCACGCTGTGCTCGTCGGTGTGGGTGTGGGACCGCTTCCTCACGCCGGAGCTCAAGAAGATCATGGCCGGCAACTGGAAGCCAGCCCAGTACGGCGCCTTCATCGAGATGAAGGACGGCGGCACCGACATCGCCGGCTTCGGCCCCGCCGTGCCCAAGGACAAGGCCGCGCTCATCACCGCCGAGCGCGACGCGATCATGAAGGGCAAGCAGATCTACGCCGGCCCGCTCGCCGACCGCGACGGCAAGGAGCGCGTCGCCAAGGGCGCGGTGCTGTCCGATGCCGACCTCTGGAAGATGGACTGGTTCGTCAAGGGCGTGGTCACGCAGAAGTAAGCCATGCCCAATGCGCTGGAACTCACCGGCATCCGCAAGTCCTTCGACGGCTTCGCGGCACTGACCGACGCCCACTTCACCGCGCGCTGGGGCGAGGTGCATGCCCTGCTCGGCGAGAACGGCGCGGGCAAGTCGTCGCTCATGAACATCGCGGCCGGGCTCTATGCGCCCGAGGCGGGCCAGCTGCTGGTGGACGACAACGCGGTGCGCTTCACCGGCCCGCGCGATGCGGCCAGGCAGCGCATCGGCATGGTCCACCAGCATTTCAAGCTGGTGCGGCCGTTCACCGTGGCGCAGAACATCCTGCTCACCGCGCCGCCGCCCGTCGGCTTCCAGAGCCACGGCGAAAGGCTGCGCGAAATAGAGCGCGACATCCGCAACAAGGCCTCGGAGCTGGGCTTCGACATCGATCCGTCGAAGCGCGTCGATGCGCTGTCGATCGCCGAGCAGCAGCGCGTGGAGATCCTCAAGGTGCTGCTGGCGGGCGCGCGCATCCTGATCCTCGACGAGCCCACCGCCGTGCTGACCGACCAGGAAGCCGCGCGCCTGCTGCAGACCGTGCAGGGGCTGGCGCGCAAGGGCGCCGCGGTGGTGCTGGTCACGCACAAGATGGCCGACGTGAAAACGTACGCCGACCGCGTGACGGTGATGCGCGGCGGCCGCACGGTGGCCACGCTGAAGCCGGCCGAGGCCACGACCGCCGAGCTGGTGAAGCTCACGGTGGGCGAGTCGATCGCCGCCCAGGGCTTCCAGGCCCCGGCCGCATCGCGCGGCCCGGTGCGGCTGACGGTGCGCGGGCTGCGCACGCCTGCTTCGCCCGAAGGCCGGCGGGTGCTCGACGGCGTCGACCTCGAACTGCATGCCGGCGAGATCTACGGGCTTGCCGGCGTGGGCGGCAACGGGCAGGGCGAACTGGCGGGCGCCATCATGGGCCTGCCGGGCGAAGCCACCGAAGGCGAGATCCGGCTCGAAGGCCACGGCGACCTGAAGACGATGGCCGCATCCGCGCGGCGCGGCATCGGCATTGCCGCGATTCCGGCAGACCGCTACGGCCTTGCGCTCGCGGGCGGCCTGTCGGTGGCCGAAAACTACGCCATCGGCCGCGTGCACACCGGCCGCTACGGCCCCGTGTGGCGCCTGCGCCGGGGCCGCATCCAGGCAGACACGCAGGAGGCGGTACGCGCCTTCGACGTGCAGGGCGTGCGCTCCGTCGCGCAGAAGGCGGCGCTGCTGTCGGGCGGCAATGCGCAGAAGCTGGTGCTGGCGCGCGAGTTCGGCAAGTCGCCGACGCTGGTGCTCGCGCACAGCCCGAGCCGCGGCCTCGACGTGCGCGCCAGCGCAGAGGTGCATGCGCGGCTGCGCGCGGCACGCGACGGCGGCGCTGCGGTGCTGCTGATCAGCGAAGACCTCGACGAAGTGCTGCAGCTCGCCGACCGCGTGGGCGTGATGACGCGCGGGCGCATCGCCGGCGAGTTCGCACAGCCCGCCGACCGGCAGGCGATAGGGCAGGCGATGGTGGACCATGGTTGAAGCATCCCTCTCCGCAGACATGGCAAGCGCACCGAAGACCGTCGCGGCAAAGCCGCCGCAGCCACAGCCACAGCCGCTGGCGCGCCGCCGCTACGCGCTGGAGATCCGCCAGCACATGGCATGGCGCTGGCAGGCGCTGATCCTCGCGGCGGCGCTGCTGGTGGGCTTCGCCATCTCCGCCGCCATCCTGGTGGCGGCCGGCGTGCCCGCCGACGAACTGGCCAACGAGTTCGTCACGCAGACCTTCCTCGATGGCCAGAACTTCCGCGCGGTGCTGTTCCAGGCGGCGCCGATGATCCTCGTCGGCCTGGCCGGCGCCATCGCGTTCCGCGCGCGCTTCTGGAACCTCGGGCTCGAGGGCCAGATGATCTGGGGCGCCATCGGCGCCACGGCGGTGTCGATGTGGCAGATCGGCCCCGACAACCTGCGCCTGCCGCTCATGTTCATCGCGGCCGTCGGCTGCGGCCTGCTGTGGGTGCTGGGCCCGGCGTGGCTGAAGCTGAAGCTGGGCGTGAACGAGATCATCTCGACGCTGATGCTCAACTACATGGCGGCCAACTTCCTGCTGCACCTGGTGTACGGAAGCTGGAAGGACCCGAAGGACAACTTTCCCTATTCGCCGCAGTTCCGCGCGTTCGAGCGGCTGCCCGAACTCGGCGGCGGCGTGGGCAGCTCGATCCTGCTGGCGGGCGTTGTCGCGCTGCTCGCGTGGTGGCTGGTGAGCGTGAGCCGCGCGGGCCTGTACCTGCGCTTCGTCGACGCCAACCCGCGTGTCGCGCATGCCAACGGCGTGCCGGTGCGGCGCACCATCTACGGCGCGGTGCTGCTGTCGGGTGCGATGGCCGGTCTCGCGGGCTTCGCCGTTGCGGCGGGGCAGGAAGGCAGGCTCACGCAGGCCTTCTACCAGGGCTACGGCTTCTCGGGCATCCTCATTGCCTTCCTTGCGCGCAACAACCCGCTGGCGGCCACGGTGGTGGCGCTGCTGGTGGCGGCGCTGTTCGTCACCGGGCGCAGCCTGCAGGTGTTCTACCAGGTGCCGTTCTCGATGGTGCAGCTCATACAGGCCATCATCGTGGTGTGCGTGGCGTCGAGCGATTTCTTCATCCGCCACCGGCTGCGCCGCGTGGGCGCGGAGGCTTCGGCATGAGCGGCGGCATCGTTCTCAACTGGCTGGCGAGCACGCCGGACTTCGCGGTGCCCTATGCGCTCGCGGCGCTCGGCCTGATCATCTGCGAGCGCGCGGGCGTGCTGGCGCTCGGTGCCGAGGGGCTGATGCTGGTCGGCGCATTGGCCGGCATCGGCGCGCAGATCGCCATCGGGCAGCCGGCGGTGTCGCTGGTGCTGGCCATGCTCGCGGCCAGCGTGGTGTCGGTGCTGTTCGCGGTGATGGTGATCTGGCTGCGCGTGAACCAGGTGATTGCAGGGCTCGCGCTGGTGTTCTTCTGCCAGGGGCTCACGGCGCTGGTCGGCTCCATGGCCGAGTGGACCAACCACGCGACCGAAGGCATCGGCGCGATGGGCCTGTGGCCGCTGTCGATGCTGCCGGGCGTGGGCAGGCTCTTCGAGCAGAACGCGATGGTGTGGCTCACGCTGCCGATCTTCTGCGCGGTGGCTTGGTTCTTCGCGCGCACCTCCACCGGCCTGCGGCTGCGCGCGGTGGGCGAGAACCCGCAGGCCGCCGACGCCGCCGGCATCCGCGTGGCGGCATGGCGCTTCGCGGCGGTGCTCGCGGGCTCGGCGCTGGTGGGGCTGGCGGGCGCGTACATCTCGGTGGTCAGCACCAAGCTGTGGATCGCGGGCATGACCGGCGGGCGCGGCTGGATCGCCGTGGGCCTCGTGATCTTCGCGCGCTGGTCGCCGTGGAAGGCGCTGGTGGGCGCGCTGCTTTTCGGCTGCATCGAGGCGCTGATTCCGCAGCTGGCCGCCGCCGGCGTGCAGCTGCCGCAGTACTTCGTGATGATGACGCCCTATGCGGTGACGCTGGGCGTGATGGTGTGGGTCGCGCTCTCCAGGCGCGGCGCCGATGAAGAGCCCGGTGCGCTGGGCCAACCCTATGTGCGGGAAGAACGCCGATGAAGGCCTGGGTCTACAACGAGGAGCGCGAGCTCGACGCGGCGCAGTTCGCCGACTACCTGAACCCGGCCACCACGGCCGTGGTCTCCATCGACATGCACCGGGGCCATCTCGACGACGACCCCGACTGCCCCTGCCCCGCGCCGCGCGCACGCGACGTGGTGGCGCCCATCGACAGCTTCCACGACGAAGTGCGCGCGCTGGGCGTGCGCATCGTGCATGTCAGGTCGGTGCTGCGGCCCGGCGGCGAGGACGACACACGCGGCATTCCGGCCGCATGGCGGCGCACCTTCCCGCTGCATGTGGGCGAGATTCCGAACGCCCATGCGCATGCCATCGAAGGCACCAAGTGGACCGAGTGGGTCACGCGCGTGGAGCCCGGCGACATGCGCGTGGACAGCAAGCGCCGGCTCTCGGCGTTCTATCCGACCGACCTGGACTTTCTGCTGCGCAACCAGCGCATCGAGACGGTGGTGCTCGACGGCGGCTTCACCGACTGCTGCGTGCTCAACACCGCCTTCGACGCCAACAACCACAACTACCGCGTGATCGTGCTGCGCGACCTGGTGCGGGGCACCGACGCGCACCTGGAAGGCGCGGCGCTGGCGATGGTGTCGCTGCACCTGGGGCTGGTGATGGATTCGCGCGAGCTGCTGCGCAAGTGGCGTGAATGACGGCGCGAATGACCGCGCCAGCCTAGGCCGGCGCGCCCAGCCAGCGGCGCGCCTCGCCTTCCATGTCGCCCTGAGACGCACGCCACACCAGCTCCGGCGCGGCCACATGCACGCCCGGCGGCGCGATGCGCAGGGCGATGTCGACCAGCTCCGCCACCTTCGAAGCGCGCACCGGCTGTTCGCTGCTCGGCACCATGAAGCGCACGATGGACAGCATCCACGCGGCCACCCGCTCGAAGGGGTTGGCGAGCTTCGCATCGGCCGGCTTGCGCGCCGAGCGCACCAGGATCACGCGCTCGAAACCGTGGGCCACCACCGCCTGCTCGTCGAGGCTGGCGAGGCCGCGCTTCAGCGCCTCGGGCAGCCGGCCCTGGTCGTGCGGCTGCACGATGGCCAGCGTCTGCACGCCGCAGGCGCGCAGCCAGCGGGCGAGTTCGGGAAGGTCAGACGGCTCGGGCACCCACAGCGCGCGCTCGCGGTCGTGGTACAGGCGCGGCGGGTCGAACGCGATGATGGCGGTATGCGCCGACGTGAGCGGCCATTGGCCGATAGGAGTGCTCGTGCGCGGCGGGGTCAGGCACGCTTCCACGCCGCGCACGCCGTCGCGGATCGGCTCGCGCGCCAGCACGCGGGTGTGGGCATGCCGGTGGCTGCCCGCCAGCCGCCGCAGCAGTTCGGCGCCCAGCGCGCCTGTCGCGCCTGCGACCAGCAAGGTGCCGAACGCGGCGGACGCCAACGGCAATGCCGCGCGGTTCGCGGCCTGGAGGGCGTGGAGCGGGTCTAGGGCCATGGGGCATCTATGCTAACTTCCGCCTCTTCTGCGGAGGTAATGCAAATGATGATGAAGCGCTGGTTCCTGATCCTTGCGGCGGTCGTGTCCCTGAGCGGCTGCGGCTACAACCAGTTCCAGTCCCTCGACGAGGCCAGCAAGTCGGCCTGGAGCGAGGTGCTCAACCAGTACCAGCGCCGCGCCGACCTGGTGCCCAACATCGTCGCCACCGTCAAGGGAGAGGCCTCCTTCGAGCAGGACACGCTCACCAAGGTGGTCGAGGCCCGTGCCAAGGCCACCTCGATCCAGGTCACGCCGGAAACGCTGAACAACCCCGAAGCCTTCGCCAAGTTCCAGCAGGCGCAGGGCGAGCTGTCTTCCGCGCTGTCGCGGCTCATGGTGGTGTCGGAGCGCTACCCCGACCTCAAGGCCAACCAGGCCTTCCGCGACCTGCGCGTGACGCTCGAGGGCACCGAGAACCGCATCACCGTGGCGCGCAACCGCTACATCGAGACCGTGCAGGAGTACAACGTGCTCGCGCGCAGCTTCCCGACCAACATCACGGCCAAGATCTTCAGCTACGCGCCGAAGCCGACCTTCACGGTGCAGAACGAAGCGCAGATCTCCGTGCCACCGACGGTCGATTTCAGTAACCCGAAAAAGTAACCTCCCCCAGTCTTCGTGCACTTCGTGTCACTGCGCCTTCCCTCTCACCGGGGGCAACACCGGCGGCCCGGCAAAGCCGGTTCCGCGGTGTTTCTGGAATGGGCCGCACGCCTCCTTGCGGCACTCATGCTGCTGACGATGGGCGGCGCATTCGCGCAAGGCCTGCTGCCGGTGCCCGCGCTCACCGCGCGCGTGATCGACCAGACCGGCACGCTCGACGGCCCGCAGCGCAGCGGCCTGGAGACCAAGCTCGCCGCCTTCGAGCAGCGCAAGGGCTCGCAGATCGTGGTGCTGATGGTGCCGACCACCGCGCCCGAGGACATCGAGAGCTACACCCAGCGCGTGGGCGACACCTGGAAGATCGGCCGCAAGGGCGTCGGCGACGGCCTGCTGGTGGTCGTGGCCAAGAACGACCGCCGCATGCGCATCGCGCCCGCCAAGACGCTCGAAGGAGTTGTGCCCGACCTCGCGGCCAGCCGCATCATCGACGAGGAGATGAAGCCGCGCTTTCGCAACAACGACTTCTCCGGCGGGCTGAATGCGGCGGTCGACCGGATCATCGGGCTGGTCGACGGCGAGCCGCTGCCGGCACCGGTGCAGGACACGGGCGGCTCCGGCCGAGGCGGCGGCTTCGACTGGGAGAACCTCGCGATCTTCCTGTTCGTGGGCGTGTTCGTCGGCGCGCCCATCGCGCGCGCCGTCCTCGGCAAGAAGCTGGGCACGATCGTCGTGGGCGGCGGCGTGGGCGTGGTGGTGTTCTTCATCACCGCCAGCATCGCCATCGCGGTGATCGCCGCGCTTGTCGCGCTGGTGTTCTCGCTCGTCGCCGGCGCCGGAC
>NZ_JBXASW010000032.1:0-65284 GCF_058809745.1 Variovorax sp. MPBD4-3 | reverse complement strand
TGCGCCGAGGAGCGCAGACGCAGGCGGGATCAGGGCCGCAGCTGTTTGAGCGAAGCGAGTTCTGCGGACCCCCGCCGGAGTCGAGCACCGCAGGTTGCCCGCAGCGAAGCGAAGGGACGCAGACAGCAGGGTCGCCTTTCTTTTGCCTACTTTTCTTTGGCGAAGTGTATGGACCGGGGACCTTGGAAACAGGTGTGCGCGGACATAGGAAACACTTTCGAGGTCGAGACGACCGAGAAAGTGCCCCATGCCCTGGCAACCGAGAGACCTTATGGATACCAAGCGAGAGTTCGTGGAACTGGCTTTGCAAGAGGGCGCGAACCGGCGAGAGCTGTGCCGGCGCTTCGGCATCAGCCCCAAGACCGGCTATTCGCTGCTCAAGCGGCACGCGCTGCAAGGCATGACGCAAGCGTGCACGCCGCGCAGCACACGGCCGCTGAACTCGCCTACGCGCAGTACCCACGCGCTGGAGCAGGCAGTGATCGAGTTGCGCCGCGAGCACCCCAGTTGGGGCGGACGCAAGATCGCCCGTCGGCTGGCCGATCAGGGCCTGGGCGACGTGCCAGCCCCCAGCACCGTCACCAATATCTTGCATCGTCACGGGCTGATCACTCCCGAGTCCAGCCAGGCGAGCGAACACTGGTGCCGCTTCGAGCACGAGCAGCCCAACGCCTTGTGGCAGATCGACTTCAAAGGCGACTTCGGCATGGCTGCGGCGCGCTGCTATCCGTTGACCGTGCTGGACGACCATTCGCGCTTCAATCTCGCGCTGAAGGCCTGCCCGGGTGTGAGCATCGACAGCGTGCAACCGCACTTGGTGCAGGTCTTCGCCCGCTACGGGCTGCCGGTGCGCATCAACACGGACAACGGGGCTCCTTGGGGCGCCCCGCGCCAGCCGGGGCATGGGCTGTCCGAGTTGGGCGTGTGGCTCATCAGGCTGGGCATCCGGGTCAGCCACAGTGCGCCGTACCACCCCCAGACCAACGGCAAGATCGAGCGCTTCCATCGCTCGCTGAAGACGGAGTTGCTCGCAGGCCGCAGCTTCATCGACCTGGCGCATGCCCAGGCAGCCTTCGAGCATTGGCGGGGCATCTACAACCACGAGCGCCCGCACGATGCGCTGGACCTTCTCACGCCTGCCAAGCGCTACGCGATCAGCCCCAGGCCCTATCCGCGGGCATTGGCGCCCATCGAGTACCAGCCGGGCGACACGGTAGTGACGGTCAAGCACAACGGCGAGGCCAGCTTCCTCGGACACAAGCTGAAGGTACCCAATTGCCTTCTGAAGTTGCCCATTGCATTCCGGGCAGACCCACAGCACGACGGTCACTTCAAAGTGTTCTTCTGCCATCACCCCTTCATGCGGCTGGACTTGAACTCCCTGCCCGCAAGGCGCTAACCTGCCAGCCTGTTTCCTATGTCCGCGCACACCTGTTTCCAAGGTCCCCGGTCCATACAGCGAAGCAAAGAAAAGTAGGTCGGCCGCCGGGCCGAGACCCGGCCCCGGAAAACAAACACCCAAAAACATCAAACCAACACCCACATCACAGTACCCAAAGGCGGCAAGCTGACAGACAAAGAGTCCGCTTTCCCATGCCAAGCAACAGACTCGCTCTCGACAACCCCGTTCCCCACGCCACTCCCGCCATAAACCGCCCCATCCGTATTGATGATCTCCCGATAAGAACCAGCAAACGGAACCCCCAGCCGGTACCCATGCCGAGGCACAGGCGTGAAGTTGCAGACAGCGACAACAAACGCCCCGTCACGAGCCCGCCGGACAAAGGCAAACACCGACTGATCCGCATCGTCATGCACGATCCACTCGAATCCGCCACCGTCATGATCGAGCTCGTGCAGCGCCGGAAAATGCCGGTACACGTTGTTCAGGTCGCGCACCAGCCGCCGCACGCCTTGATGCGCCGCATGCTCCAGCAGATGCCAGTCCAGGCTGCGGTCCGCGTTCCATTCGGCGTACTGCGCAAACTCGCCCCCCATGAACAACAGCTTCTTGCCCGGATACGCCCAGAGGTAGCCATACAGGTTGCGCAGCCCGGCAAACTTCTGCCACTCGTCTCCCGGCATGCGCCCGATCAGCGAGCCCTTGCCGTGCACCACCTCGTCGTGCGACAGCGGCAGCACGAAGTTCTCGCTGTGCGCATACATCAGCCCGAAGGTGATCTTCTGGTGGTGGTGCTTGCGGTAGACCGGGTCGGTGCCCGCATAGGCCAGGGTGTCGTTCATCCAGCCCATGTTCCACTTGTAGTGAAAGCCCAGGCCGCCGTCTTCGGGCGGGCGGGTCACGCCGGGGAAGCTGGTCGACTCCTCGGCCAGCGTCACCGCGCCGGGCCGCTCGACGCCCACCACGCGGTTCATGCGCCGCAGGAAGTCGATGGCCTCGAGGTTCTCGCGTCCGCCGAAGGTGTTGGGTATCCACTCGCCCGCCTTGCGGCTGTAGTCGCGGTAGAGCATCGAGGCCACCGCGTCCACGCGCAGGCCGTCCACGCCGTAGCGCTCCAGCCAGTAGAGCGCGTTGCCGACGAGGTAGTTGCGCACCTCGGTGCGCGCGTAGTTGAAGATCAGCGTCTGCCAGTCGTTGTGGAAGCCCTCGCGCGGATCGGCGTACTCATAGAGCGCGGTGCCGTCGAAGCGGCCCAGGCCGTGCGCGTCGGTCGGGAAATGCGCGGGCACCCAGTCGAGGATCACGCCCAGCCCCGCCGCATGCGCGGCCTCGACGAAATGCCGGAAGTCGCCCGGCGTGCCGAAGCGCGAGGTCGGCGCATACAGGCCGATCGGCTGGTAGCCCCAGGAGCCGTCGAACGGGTGCTCGCTGATCGGCAGCAGCTCGATGTGCGTGAAGCCCATGTCGCGCGCATAGGGCACCAGCGTGTCGGCCAGCTCGCGGTAGTCGAGCCACTCGTGGCCGTTGTTCTTGCGGCGCCACGAGCCAAGGTGCACTTCATAAATGCTGACGGGCGCGTGGCGGCCGTTGGCCTCGGCGCGGCCCTCGGGCATCTTCACGGCGGCCGGCAGCGGCTGCACCACGCAGGCGGTGTCTGGCCGCAGCTGCGCCGAGAACGCGAACGGGTCGGCCTTGCGCAGCACTTCGCCCTGCGCCGAAAGAATCTCGAATTCGTAGGCATCGCCCACCGCCACGTGCGGCGCGAAGATCTCCCACACGCCGCACTCGCGGCGCAGCCGCATCATGTGGCGCCGGCCGTCCCAGTTGTTGAAGTTGCCGACCACCGACACGCGCCGCGCATTCGGCGCCCAGACCGCGAAGGCCACGCCCTTGACGCCGTTCATCTCGCGCAGGTGCGCGCCCAGCCGCTCCCACGGCCGCAGGTGCGTGCCCTCGGCCAGCAGCCAGACGTCGGTGTCGCCGAGCACGAACGGAAAGCGGTAGGGGTCCTCGAGCCGCGAGGTGTGGGCGTCCCAGTCGATCTGGAACGAATAGCCCATGCGGGCCTCGGCCGCCGGCACCAGCCCGCTGAAGAGGTCCGACTCGCCGTGGCGCGAAAGGATCGACAGCGGCCAGCCGGTGCGCGAATGCACCACCGCCACGCGCTGCGCGCCGGGCAGAAGCGCGCGCACCTCCAGGCCCTCGGCGGTCTCGTGCGGCCCCAGCACGGCGAACGGATCGCCATGTTCGGCGCGCATGAGCGCGTGGATTTCTGATTCGGACAACGGCTTCGGGGGCATGGCGGTCAGCTCATTCCTTCTTCGGCGGGCATGCCGATGAAGACGCCATAGGGCGCCAGCACCAGCATGCGCTTTTCGTTCACGGTCTGCACGGCGGCGGTCGGCGCGAGCGGTTGTCCGACGAGGGGCTGCACTGACTGCAACCGATCGGTCAAGGGCATCGACACCGGTACGCTTCCCAGGTTGAAGATCGCGTGGAGCGATTGGTTCCCGTCGTTGCGCTCGAAATGCAGCAGGGGCTCGGGCGCGTCGATGAAGGCGATGCCGCCGGTGCGCAGCAGCGGCTGTGTGCGGCGCCAGCGCAGCAGGGCGCGGCTGAAGGCCAGCATCGAGCCCGGGTCGTCGGCCTGCCGCTCGACGGCCAGCGGCAGGTGCGGCCCGTACACCGGCAGCCAGGGCGTGCCGGTGGTGAAGCCGCCGTGGGGCGCGTCGGCGGTCCAGGGTATCGGCGTGCGGCAGCCGTCGCGGCCCTTGAATTCGGGCCAGAACGCACGGCTGTAAGGGTCTTGCAGCAGTTCGAACGGCACCTCGGCCTCGGGCAGGCCGAGTTCCTCGCCCTGGTAGATGCTGGCGCTGCCGCGCAGCGTGAGCAGCAGCGTCAGCCAGAGGCGGTCGCGGCGCGTGTCGGCGGGGGCGCCGCCGCTCCAGCGGGTGGCGACGCGCGGCACGTCGTGGTTCGACACGGCCCAGCAGCCCCAGCCGCCGGTGGGCGCCAGCGCGCTGTCGAGCGCCTCCACCTGGTGGCGCAGGTGCCCGGGGCTGTGGTCGGCCGTGAGCAGGCTGAAGCTGTAGGCCAGGTGCAGGCGCCTGCCGCTCTCGGTGTATTGCGCCATGACGGGCGGCGCGTTCTCGTCGCCGACCTCGCCCAGCGCCACCGCGCCGTAGCCGTCGAGCAGCCGGCGCAGGTTTTCGAGGAACGCCAGGTTCTCGTGCTGGCTCTTGTCGTACAGGTGCTGCTGCATCGCATACGGGTTGTCGGCGCGCACCGTGCTGACTTCGTCGATCGACGCGAGCGAGGCCGGCGGGTTGTCGCGCAGCAGCGCGTCGTGGAACTGGTGGTTGCAGGCGTCGAAGCGGAAGCCGTCGACGCCGCGCTCGCACCAGAAGCGCACTTCGCCGAGCAAGGCCTCCTGCACCTCGGCGCAATGGAAGTTCAGGTCGGGCTGTTCGGCAAGAAAGCTGTGCAGGTAGTACTGCCGCCGCCGCGAATCCCACTGCCAGGCCGAGCCGCCGAACACCGACAGCCAGTTGGTGGGCGGCGTGCCGTCGGGCCGGGGGTCGGCCCACACGTACCAGTCGGCCTTGGGGTTGTCGCGCGAGCTGCGGCTTTCGGCGAACCAGGCGTGCTGGTCGGAGGTGTGCGAGAGCACCTGGTCGATGATGAGCTTCAGGCCCAGCGCATGCATGCGCGCGAGCATGGCGTCGAAGTCGGCCAGCGTGCCGAACAGCGGATCGACCGCGCGGTAGTCGGACACGTCGTAGCCGAAGTCCTTCATCGGCGAGCGGAAGAAGGGCGAGACCCAGACCGCATCGACGCCGAGCGCCGCCACGTGGTCGAGCCGGGCCGTGATGCCGGGCAGGTCGCCGATGCCGTCGCCGTTGCTGTCGCTGAAGCTGCGCGGATAGATCTGGTAGATCACCGCGCCGCGCCACCATTCGCTGCCGCCTTTGTCGCTGCTCTTGTCGCTGGTGCCCATGCCGGTCCCTGTGGTCGGAAAAATCATTGTGGCATGCGAGATTCGGGCCAGTGACGAGCCCCGTGCGCGCCCCGGACCGCCGCCCTTGCTACAGCCGCGCGAGCAGCCCGGCGACGGTTTCGTTCGCCAGGCCCAGCGGTTCGAGCAGGTCGTTCTCGCGGCGGAAGTCGATGCCGTTGACCAGCGAGGCCGCGTCCACGATGGTGCGGGTCGCGGGCGTGGGCACGCCGGCGATGGCGCCCAGCGCCTCGATGAAGGCCAGGCCGTAGGGCATGTCCTCGGTCACGTAGCGGGTGTCGGCCTGCACCGGGCCGGGCGGGCCGCCGCGCTTGGCGTGCAGTTCGGCGGCGATGTCCGCCAGCTTTTCCGACGTGGTGCCGAAGGAACGCGCGAAGTGCGCCTCGATGGGGCCGAGCTCGATGCCGAAGGCCCGCGCCACGGCGCGGCGCTCCTGGTCGAGCGCCTCGATCGCGCGCGACACGCCGGGCGTCATGCAGTGGTACTGCGGCCAGTTCTCGGCGCGCTCGATGCGGGTCCAGTTGAACACCGAGAGCGGGCCGTGCGACTGCGGGTTGACGTTGGCCAGCGCGCTGGCGAGGGCGCTTTCCTGCGCGAAGAAGCCGTCGCCGAAGAGTTTGGTGCACAGCGCGACGGCCTCGTGCGCCTTCGCGCCGGGCAGGGTGGACACGCCGACCGCCTTGCGCCGCGTCATGACCTTGACCTGCGTGGCCGACGCCCGGCGCGCGGTCAGCACGGTCGTGCCGAAGCTGGCCACGGTGATCTGCCGGCCGGCTTGCCTGGCTGCTTCATGGAGATAGAGCGACGACAGCGAGGCCATCGAGCTGACGATCACGGTCTGGCCGTCGCGCAGGAAGGGCAGCAGCGCGTCCATCACCCGCCTGTGGCCGTTGACGGGCAGGGCGAGCAGCAGCACGTCCGACGCCGCGCATAGGCCGGCCGCGTCGCCGGCGACCTCGACCGTCACCGAGAACGACTGGATGCCGCCGGCTTCCAGCGCCTGCGTCCGCAGGGCCTCGGCGCCTCGGCCGCCCGGCGACCACACGGTCACGCCGTGCCCCGCCTGCCGCAGCCAGGCCGCGCTGGCCAGCGCGATCGCCCCTGCGCCGGCGATGCCGACGCGGTGTGCCGATTTATTCAACCTTGATCCCGCCCTGCTTGATGACCTTGGCCCAGCGCTGGCTGTCTTCCGTCACGACCTTGCCCAGCGCGGCCGGGCCGCCGCAGGTGTTGACCGCGCCCAGCTGGGCGAAGCGCTGCTTCGTCTCCGGCAGGTTGCACACCTCCATCAGTGCCGCCGACAGCTTCTCGATGCCGGACGCCGGCATGCGTGCCGGCGCCATCACGCCGACCCAGACCGGCACTTCCATGCCCGGCAGGCCGGTGGCCTCGCCGATGGTGGGCGCCGAGCCCATGCCGGGGAGGGACACGCGCGAGAAGGTGCCCAGCACGCGCGCCTTGCCGCTGGCCACCATGGGCTCGATCGAGGCCACGCTGGTCACGATGGTCGCCACCTGCCCGCCCAGCAGGTCGGTCATGGCGGGCGCCGCGCCCCGGTAGGGCACGTGCAGCAGGTCCACGCCGCCGGCCTGGGCCAGCAGCGCCCCGGTCAGGTGCGAGACGGTGCCGTTGCCGGTCGAGGCGTAGGTCACCTGGCCCGGCCTGGCCTTGGCGTCGCGCAGCACGTCGGCCACGGTCCTGTAGGGGCTTTCGGTGCGCACCGACAGCGTCATGGGCGTGTCGGCCACCAGGGCCACCGGCACCAGCTCGTGCGCCGGGTCGTAGGGCAGCCTCGCCTGCAAGTGGGGTGCGATCGTGACCGCGCCGCCCGTGGCCAGCAGCACCGTGGCGCCGTCGGTCGCCTTGGCCACCGCGTCGGCGGCCACGATGCCGCCGGCGCCGGCCTTGTTGTCGATGATGACCGGCTGGCCCAGCCTGTCGGTCAGCTTGGCGCCCAGGTAGCGGGCAATGACGTCCTGCGCGCCGCCGGTGGCGAAGGGCACGACGATGCGCAGGGGCTTGTCGTTGTGCTGTGCCCACAAGGGCGTGGCGGCGACTGCGGCGAAGCACAGGACAAGATGTTTCAGAAACAATTTCATGGCGAATTCCATCCCGTGGCGCACTGTTCGGGCTTCGTTATTCCGCGAAATGCCGTGGAGCCGGCTTCGGCGGGCCGCCGGCATTGCCCCCGGCGGGGTGAAGGAGAAGCGACACGAAGTGCGCGAAGCCTGGGGGCGAGTCTAGTCCGGCGCGATAATCCCGCGTTCCCGGCCGCCTTGCGCCGGGCTCTTGCCGAACCGCCATGAATCCCAGCTACAAACCCAGCGACGTCGAGTCCGCTGCCCAGGCGCAATGGAGCGCCGCCGATGCCTACCGCGTCACCGAGGACGCGAGCCGCAAGAAGTACTACGCCTGCTCGATGCTGCCGTATCCCAGCGGCAAGCTGCACATGGGCCACGTGCGCAACTACACCATCAACGACATGCTCACGCGCTACCTGCGCATGAGCGGCTACAACGTGCTGATGCCCATGGGCTGGGACGCCTTCGGCCTGCCGGCCGAGAACGCGGCGCTGAAGAACGGCGTGCCGCCGGCCAAGTGGACCTACGAGAACATCGCCTACATGAAGGGCCAGCTCCAGGCCATGGGCCTGGCCATCGACTGGAGCCGCGAGATCGCCACCTGCGACCCGAGCTACTACAAGTGGAACCAGTGGCTGTTCCTGAAGATGCTCGAAAAGGGCATTGCCTACCGCAAGACCCAGGTCGTGAACTGGGACCCGGTCGACCAGACCGTGCTGGCCAACGAGCAGGTGATCGACGGCAAGGGCTGGCGCACCGGCGCCACGGTCGAGCGCCGCGAGATCCCGGGCTACTACCTGAAGATCAGCGACTACGCCGAGGAGCTGCTCGAGCACACCCAGCACAAGCTGCCGGGCTGGCCCGAGCGCGTCAAGCTGATGCAGGAGAACTGGATCGGCAAGAGCGAAGGCCTGCGCTTCGCCTTCACCCATGACATCAAGGGTCCCGACGGCAAGCTGATCCAGGACGGCCGCATGTACGTGTTCACCACGCGCGCCGACACCATCATGGGCGTGACCTTCTGCGCCGTGGCGCCCGAGCATCCGCTGGCCGCGCACGCCGCCACGCTCGACCCCAAGGTCGCGGCCTTCATCGAGGAGTGCAAGAGCGGCGGCACCACCGAGGCCGAGCTCGCCACGCAGGAGAAAAAGGGCGTGCCCACCGGCCTCACGGTGACGCACCCGATCACCGACGAGCAGGTGCCGGTGTGGGTCGGCAACTACGTGCTGATCGGCTACGGCGACGGCGCCGTGATGGGCGTGCCCGCGCACGACGAGCGCGACTTCGCCTTCGCCAACAAGTACGGCATCGAGATCATCCAGGTGGTGCTGGTCGACGACGAGCCGCACTTCGACTATCACAAGTGGCAGGACTGGTACGGCGACAAACAGCGCGGCGTGACCATCAACTCCGACAACTTCAGCGGCATGAGCTACAAGGAGGCCGTGGCCGCCGTGGCGCATGCGCTGGGCCAGAAGGGCCTGGGCGAGCTGCAGACCACCTGGCGCCTGCGCGACTGGGGCGTGAGCCGCCAGCGCTACTGGGGCACGCCGATCCCGATCATCCATTGCGAAGAGCACGGCGCGGTGCCGGTCCCCGAAAAAGACCTGCCCGTGGTGCTTCCGACCGACTGCGTGCCGGACGGCTCGGGCAACCCGCTGCACAAGCACGAGGGCTTCCATGCCGGCGTGGTCTGCCCCGTCTGCGGCAAGCCCGCGCGGCGCGAGACCGACACCATGGACACCTTCGTCGACTCGTCGTGGTACTTCATGCGCTACTGCGACCCGAAGAACGACGAAGCCATGGTGGCCGGCGGCGCCGACTACTGGATGCCGATGGACCAGTACATCGGCGGCATCGAGCACGCCATTCTTCACCTGCTGTACGCGCGCTTCTGGACCAAGGTGATGCGCGACCTCGGCCTGCTGAAGGCCGACGAGCCCTTCAGCAAGCTGCTGACGCAGGGCATGGTGCTCAACCACATCTTCTACAAGCGCAACGAGAAGGGCGGCAAGGACTACTTCCCGCCCGCCGAGGTCACGACCGTGCTCGACGCGCAGGGCCGCATCATTGGCGGCACCACTGCAGACGGCACGAAGGTCGAGTACGGCGGCGTCGGCAAGATGGGCAAGAGCGAACGCAACGGCGTCGACCCGCAGGACCTGATCGAGAAGTACGGCGCCGACACCGCCCGCCTGTACACCATGTTCACCGCGCCGCCCGAAGCCACGCTGGAGTGGAACGACGCGGCCGTCGAAGGCAGCTACCGCTTCCTGCGCCGGGTGTGGAACTTCGGCGCGGCGCAGGCCGACGTCGCTCCCGCCGCGCTGGCCGGCCAGACCTTCGGCAAGGGCGCCCAGGCGCTGCGCCGCGAAGTGCACACCGTGCTGCGACAGATCGACTACGACTACCAGCGCATGCAATACAACACGGTGGTGTCGGGCGCGATGAAGCTGCTCAACGCGCTGGAAGGCTTCAAGCCTGACGGCAGCGCGGGCGACGCCGCCGCGGTGCGCGAGGGCTTCGGCATCCTGCTGCGCTGCCTGTACCCGGCCACGCCGCACATCGCGCAGCAGCTGTGGAACGAACTCGGCTACGACAAGGACCTGGGCGGCCTGCTCGACGCGCCCTGGCCCACGGTCGACGTCGGCGCGCTGGTGCAGGACGAGATCGAGCTCATGCTGCAGGTCAACGGCAAGCTGCGCGGCAAGCTCAGCGTGCCGGCCGGCGCCTCGAAGGACGAGATCGAGAAGCTCGCGCTGGCCTGCGACGACTTCGTCAACTTCGCCGAAGGCGCGCCACCCAAGCGCGTGATCGTGGTTCCCGGCCGCCTGGTCAACGTGGTTCTCTGAACGAACGACTCAAGCATGAACAATCGCAATGTCTCGCTGCCGCGCCGCGGCCTTCTCCTCGGACTGGCGGCGGCCGGCGCCTCGCTCGGCCTGGCCGGCTGCGGCTTCGAGCTGCGCAAGGCGCCGGTGTTTGCGTTCAAGACGCTGTCGGTGTCGGGCAATACGGCCATGATCAACCAGATCCGGCGCGAGCTGCGGGCCACCGGTTCGGTGACCGTGCTGCCGCCGGAAGACGCGTCCAAGGCCGACGTGATCCTGGAGATCCTGGGCGAGGACCGCAACCGCATCGTGATCTCGACCAACTCGGCGGGCCTGGTGCGCGAGCTGCAGTTGCAGTTGCGCATCCGCTTCCGGCTGCGCACTCCCGGCGGCAAGGACCTGATTCCGGCCGCCGATGTCTCGCAGACGCGCGACCTGAGCTTCAACGAGACCAACGCGCTGGCCAAGGAAGGCGAAGCCGACCTGCTGTTCCGCGACATGCAGTCGGACATCGCGCAGCAGCTGATGCGCCGCATCGCCGCGGTCAAGTCGCTGTAATCCGTCGATGCAACTCGCCAGCGCCTCGCTCGGGGCCCATCTGCAGAAGGGCCTGAAGCCGCTCTACACGATCCACGGCGACGAGCCGCTGCTCGCGCAGGAAGCGGCCGACGCCATCCGCGCCGCCGCGCGCGCGCAGGGCTACACCGAGCGCAGCTCGTACACCGTGGCCGGCGCGCACTTCGACTGGAGCGCGGTGCTCGCGGCCGGCGGCTCGCTCTCGCTGTTCGCCGACAAGCAGATCGTGGAGATCCGCATTCCGTCGGGCAAGCCCGGCAAGGACGGCAGCGCGGCGCTGCAGCAGCTGGCCGAGTCGGCGCCCGGCAACGACAGCACGCTCACGCTGGTGATGCTTCCGCGGCTGGACAAGGCCACGCGCACCGGCGCCTGGTTCTCGGCGCTGGAGAATAACGGCGCGAGCATCCAGGTCGACCCGATCGAGCGCAATGCGCTGCCGCAGTGGATCGCGCAGCGACTGGGCCAGCAGGGCCAGCGCGTGATGCCCGGCGACGAAGGCCAGCGCACGCTGCAGTTCTTTGCCGACCGCGTCGAGGGCAACCTGCTCGCGGCGCACCAGGAAATCCAGAAGCTCGCGTTGCTGCACCCGGCGGGCGAACTCAGCTGGGAACAGGTGGAGGGCGCGGTCAACAACGTGGCGCGCTACGACGTGTTCAAGCTGTCCGAAGCCGTGCTGGCCGGCAACCCGCAGCGCGTGGCGCGCATGCTCGACGGCCTGCAGGCCGAGGGCGAGGCCGAGGTGCTGGTGCACTACACGATCGCCGAGGACATCCGCGCACTCAAGCGCGTGAAGGACGCGATGGCCTCGGGCCGTCCGCTGCCGATGGCGCTGCGCGAGAACCGCATCTGGGGTCCGCGCGAGCGTGCCTTCGAGCGCGTGCTGCCCCGGCTGGACGACCGCATGCTGACCCGCCTGCTGCGCGCCGCGCACGTGGTCGACGGCATCGTGAAGGGCCTGAAGCAGCCCGACTGGCCCGCCAGCGGCTGGCAGGCGCTGCAGCGGCTGGCGTTGATGCTGTGCCGCGCCTGCAGCAGCGCAGCGGCAGGCGCCAGGCGCGCTTGACCGGCACTTGATCCGCGCCTGATCCGCGATGGCTCCAGCCATCAAAAAGCCCGCCGCAGCCCGGCCGCGGATCGGCGTGGGAAAATAGGGGCATGAACGCGTTCAACGTCAGCGAGCACATGCAGACCCTGGGTCTGCAAGCCAAAGCCGCTGCATTCCTCATGGCCCGTGCGGATGCAGCTACCAAAAACATAGCACTGAAGGCGCTGGCCCGGCGCCTGCGCGAAGCCGGCCCGGTGCTGGCCACGGCCAACCAGAAAGACCTGGAGCGCGCCACGGCCGCCGGCCTCTCGGCGCCGATGGTCGACCGCCTCAAGCTCACGCCCAAGGTCATCGAGACCGTCGCCCAGGGCTGCGAGCAGCTGGCCGGCATGGCCGACGTGATCGGCGAAATCATCGGCATGAAGCAGCAGCCCAGCGGCATCCGCGTGGGCCAGATGCGCGTGCCGATCGGCGTCTTCGGCATGATCTACGAGAGCCGGCCCAACGTGACCATCGAGGCCGCGAGCCTGGCCATCAAGAGCGGCAACGCGGCCATCCTGCGCGGCGGCTCGGAAGCCATCGAATCGAACAAGGCGCTGGCGCTGCTGGTGTCCGAGGCGCTGGCCGAAGCCGGCCTGCCGGTCGAGGCGGTGCAGCTGGTGCAGACCACCGACCGCGAAGCCGTCGGCCAGCTGATCGCCATGCCGGAGTTCGTGGACGTGATCATCCCGCGCGGCGGCAAGGGCCTGATCGAGCGCATCAGCCGCGACGCCAAGGTGCCGGTCATCAAGCACCTGGACGGCAACTGCCACGTGTACGTGGACGACACGGCCGAGTTCGACATGGCGCTGCGCATCGTCGACAACGCCAAGACCCAGAAGTACAGCCCCTGCAACGCCGCCGAAGGCCTGCTGGTGTCGGCCACGGTCGCCGAAGACTTCCTGCCCGAGATCGCCGCCATCTTCGCGGCCAAGGGCGTGGAAATGCGTTGCGACCCGGAAGCCGCCCGCATCCTGCGCGCCGACGGCGCCATCGATCCGCAGGCCCGGGTGGTCGATGCTGTCGAGTCGGACTGGTCCGAGGAATACCTGGCCGCCGTGATCAGCATCAAGGTGGTGGCCGGCGTGGACGAGGCCATCGCCCACATCAACCGCTATTCGAGCCATCACACCGACGCCATCGTCACGCGCGACCATGTGCATGCGCAGCGCTTCCTGCGCGAGGTCGACTCGGCCAGCGTCATGGTCAATGCGAGCACCCGCTTCGCGGACGGGTTCGAGTTCGGGCTGGGTGCCGAAATCGGCATCAGCACCGACAAGTTCCACGCCCGCGGACCGGTCGGCATCGAAGGACTGACCTCGCTCAAGTACGTCGTGCTCGGGCAGGGCGAAGTCCGGAGTTGAGAAGCCGTGGAGAGCGGATCGGCTGAGGCAAGTCCGCTTACTCCCGTCTTGTCATTGGGGCGGCCATCCCCAAATCCTACAATTCCGCTCTACCTTTAAGCACAAAACCAACAAGGCCGCCGCATGGTTCCGCATCTCGTCACCGCCCTGACCGGCCCGATCAACGAACTGGAGCAGCGGGTGCTCGACTCGATGCCCGCCATCGAGCGCTGGTTCAGGCTCGAATGGATGGAACACACGCCGCCGTTCTACAGCGCCGTGGACATCCGCAACGCCGGCTTCAAGCTCGCCCCGGTCGACACCAACCTGTTCCCCGGCGGCTGGAACAACCTGACCAAGGAAATGCTGCCGCTGGCCGTGCAGGCGGCGCAGGCAGCCATCGAGAAGATCTGTCCGGAGGCGCGCAACCTGCTCGTCATTCCGGAAAATCACTCGAAGAACACGTTTTATCTTGCCAACGTCGCGCAACTGGTGCGCATCTTCCACATGGCGGGGCTCAACGTGCGCGTAGGGTCGATCGACCCGGCCATCAAGTCGCCCAAGAAGATCGAATTGCCCGGCGGCGACGTCGTCACGCTGGAGCCGGTGGTGCGCACCAAGCGCCGCCTGGGGCTGAAGAACTTCGATCCCTGCACAATTCTGCTCAACAACGAGCTTTCTGCGGGAACGCCCGGCATCCTCGAGGATCTGCACGAGCAATACCTGCTGCCGCCGCTGCACGCGGGCTGGTCGGTTCGCCGCAAGAGCAATCACCTGCACAGCTACGAAGAGCTTTCCAAGCGCTTCGGCAAGCTGCTGGGCATCGACCCGTGGCTCATCAACCCGATCTACGCGCGCGCCGAGGGCGTCGACGTGGCCGAGGGCCGCGGCATCGACGTGCTGACCAGCCACGTGGACGCGGTGCTGACCAAGGTGCGCCGCAAATACAAGGAGTACGGCATCAACGAGAAGCCGTTCGTGGTCGTCAAGGGCGGCCACAGCGACAGCGGCAGCCCGGGCGTGGTGACGGTGCGCGACGTGAAAGACGTCGAGGCGCTGATCGGCAAGCCGCGCGGCGCGTCGGCCGCCAAGGCCGCCAACAGCCGGGAAGCACGCGAGTTGCGCGAGCTGCGCGAACCCACCGAGCTGATCGTCCAGGAAGGCGTGCTCACCAACGAGCGCGTGCACAACGGCGTGGCCGAACCGGTCGTCTACATGATGGACCGCTACGTGGTCGGGGGCTTCTACCGCGTGCATGCCGAGCAGGCGCCCGACGAGAACCTCAAGCTGCCGGGCGCGAGCTTCGTGCCGCTGGCCTTCTCCGAGAGCGCACACCTGCCGCAGCCCGGCGCCAAGCCCGGCGCCAGTGCGCCGAACCGCTTCTACATGTACGGCGTGGTCGGCCGGCTGGCCATGGTGGCCGCCAGCTACGAGATGGAAGCCACCAACCCGGACGCCGAAATCTACGAATGATTGCGGGGGCCGGCTTGCGGCGGCGGCGGGCGGCGGCAAAATAGCGGCCCCACATCAACGGAACCCAAAGGGCGGAGGGGATGCATGGCGCGGAATCCGCCGCCATCGCTCCCCCGCGTGTCTGACACGTCGATTGATACAGCCAGCCCTTTTCCCATCGACTTCGTGTCAGCCCCCAAAACCATCTCCGCCGGCCTGATCGTCGGCGCCATCGGCGTCGTCTACGGCGACATCGGCACCAGCGTCCTGTATGCCGTCAAGGAAGTCTTCGGCCACGGCCACGTGCCGTTCACGGTCGAGAACGTCTACGGCATCCTGTCGATGTTCTTCTGGACGCTCACCGTCATCGTCTCCATCAAGTACGTGGTGCTGGTGCTGCGCGCCGACAACGAAGGCGAGGGCGGGCTGGTCGCGATGCTCGCGCTGGCCTCGCGCGCGGTGGCGGACAAGCCCAGGCTGCGCCAGCTGCTGCTGGTGGTGGGCATCTTCGGCACATCGCTGTTCTATGGCGACGGGGTCATCACGCCGGCCATCTCCGTGCTGTCGGCCGTGGAAGGCCTGGAAGTGGTGTCGCCGCACTTCACGCACTACGTCATTCCGCTGACGCTGGTCGTGCTGTTCTGCCTGTTCGTGGTGCAGAAGCGCGGCACGGCGGGCATCGGCAAGTTCTTCGGGCCGGTCACGCTGGTGTGGTTCCTGTCGATCGCGGTGCTGGGTGTGTCGCAGATCGTGCACCACCCTGAAATCCTGAAGGCGCTGAACCCGTTCTACGCGCTCAAGTTCATCTGGGACAACCCCGGCACCAGCTTCATCCTGCTGGGCGCCACCGTGCTGTGCGTGACCGGTGCCGAGGCGCTCTATGCCGACCTGGGCCACTTCGGCAAGAGCCCGATCCGCATCGCGTGGTTCTCGGTGGTGATGCCGGCGCTCACGCTCAACTACTTCGGCCAGGGCGCGCTGCTGCTGGAGAACCCCGAGGCGGTGAAGAACCCGTTCTTCATGATGGCACCCGAATGGGCGCTCATTCCGCTGGTGCTGCTGGCCACGCTGGCCACGGTGATCGCGTCGCAGGCGCTCATCACCGGTGCCTTCAGCGTCACGCGCCAGGTCATCCAGCTGGGCTACCTGCCGCGCCTGAACATCGAGCACACCAGCGTGCGCACGGCCGGGCAGATCTACATTCCGCTGGTCAACTGGGGCCTGTTCGTGGCCATCGTGCTGGCGGTGGTCATGTTCCGCTCGTCGAGCAGCCTGGCCGCGGCCTACGGCATTGCCGTGACCACCGACATGCTGATCACCACGGTGCTGACCTTCTTCGTGATCCGCTATGCGTGGAAGCTGCCGCTGCTGCTGTGCATCGGCTCGACGGCGGTGTTCTTCTTCGTCGACTTCATGTTCTTCGCCTCGAACCTGCTCAAGCTGTTCGAGGGCGGCTGGTTCCCGCTGATGATCGGCGGCTTCGTCTTCACGCTGATGATCACCTGGAAGGAAGGCCGCCGCCTCATGGGCGAGGCGCAGCATGCCGACGCCATCGACCTGAAGTCCTTCCTCGACTCGGTGTTCGTGAGCCCGCCGGTGCGCGTGGACGGCACGGCGGTGTTCCTCACGGCCGAGCCGGGCGTGGTGCCCAATGCGCTGCTGCACAACCTCAAGCACAACAAGGTGCTGCACGAGCAGAACATGTTCGTCACGGTGCGCAACCACGAGGTGCCCTGGATCCCCATGGACAAGCGCATCGAGATCGAGCCGCTGGGCCACCACTGCTGGCAGATCATCGTGCACTACGGTTTCAAGAACGACATCGACCTGCCGCGTGCGCTAGAGAACGCGCGCATGCGCGGCTGCCAGCTGGAGGCGATGACGACCAGCTACTTCCTGTCGCGCGACGTGGTGATTCCCACGCTCGGCAGCGGCATGGCGCCGTGGCGCGAGAAGCTGTTCGCGCAGATGCACCACAACGCGAGCGGGGCGGCGGCGTTCCTGGGGCTGCCGAACAACGCGGTGGTGGAGCTGGGCTCGAAGATCGAGATCTGAGGCCTGGGCGGAGCGCCTCAGGCGAACTCCCCCGGCCGTTCCTTCGCAATCTGTTCCACGTGCGAGGCGATCGCGCCCGGCGTGGTGAACCAGATGCCGCCCCGGTCGCGCGCACGCGCCAGATGCGCGAGCGCGGTGCGCAGATGCCGCAGCCGGTAGGGCTGCCCCACGATGTAGGGGTGCAGCGCCAGGCCCATCACCAGCGGCTGCGTGCGCGACTGTTCGAGCATTTCCTCGAAGTTGTCGATCACCATCGCGCTGAAGTCCTTCGCGTCCATCAGGCGGCCGACGATCATCGGGATGTCGTTGAGCTCCTGCGGGTACGGCACCGACCACAGCGAGCCTTCTCCACCGCGCGTGCGCATGCGCAGCGGCTGGTCGTCGTGGCACCAATTGAGCGTGTAGCGGTAGCCGGTCTCGGCCAGCAGGTCGGGCGTCACGGCGCTTTCCGAGATCCATGGCGAGAGCCACCCGGCCGGCGCCTGCCCGCTCTCGCGCAGCATGCGTTCGCGGCAGCGCTGCAGCAGCGCGCGTTCGTGCGCCTCGTCGAGCACGCCCTGGCGTTCGGCGTTGCTGTGGCCGTGGCCGATCAGTTCGTCGCCGCGCGCCACCAGCGCCTGGACCAGTTCGGGGCAGTGGTCGTACAGCGCGGTGTTGACGAGCGCGCCTGTGGGCAGCGCGAGCGCGTCGAACAGCTCGAGGCAGCGCCAGGCGCCGACGCGGTTGCCGTATTCGCGCCAGCCGTGGTTGAGCACGTCGGGCTGCGGCGAGGCGGGGCCGATGCATGCGCCCAGCCCGTCGCCGAAGGCGAAGTGCTCGACATTGAAGCCGATGTACACCGCCAGCCGCGCGCCGTTCGGCCACACGTAGCCGGGCCGCCGCGTGATGGGCAGGTAGTCGAAGCGGTCGTGCGTGGGGAGCCGGTCGGGCCAGCGCGTCGTCATGCCGGCGGCCTCGTCACAGCACGGCGAGGCCGGCGCGCACCAGCAGCCATTCGGCGCTGTCGTTCCACACGTCCATCTGCACGATCAGGCCGTGGCGCACCACGTAGCGGTCGACGTATCGATTGCCTTCGAAGGCCGTGCCGTCGGGCCATGCGCCGTAGAGCGTGCCGAGGCTGTAGACCACCGTTTCCTCGGGCGTGCCGCCGGCCACCGTCTCGGTGCGCTCGATCTTCTTCTTGACCCAGGCATAGCGCTTCGCATTGAAGGCCGAGGTGTCGCCGGGTGCCTGCATCGGCCGGTTGCCGGTGAAGCGGATGCGGATGTCCGGTGCGGTGAAGCGGGAGGCCGACTGCGGGTCGGGAATCATCACCAGGCGAAGGAACTCGTCCACCACGGCGGCGGGGTCGAGCGCGGGATGGCTCTGCTGCGAAACGGATGCTTCCACGGGGTTCTCCAATCTTGCTGGGCCATGGCGGTGCACGGCGGGATGTCGCAAGCGGGTTCGTGCAAGTCCCGTGCCCGATGGTTGACATTGTGTCGATCAGATTGTTGACAATCTGGCGCTGACGGCTCCCGGCACAATCGCGCGATGCGATTGCTCCAGACCGGCCGCGCGCATGGAGAAAAAGCCCCGGCCGGCAAGGACATCGCCGCTTCCGGCAACATCGCGCCCCGATACCCGGCGGCGCCCGCCGTTCGTGGCACCGCAAGAAAGAACGCCTGATGAAAAACATCCTCTTCGTCGCCGACCCGCTCGATCATTTCAAGATCTACAAGGACACCACCTTCTCGATGATGCGCGAGGCCCAGCGCCGCGGCCACCGCATCGCGGCCTGCCTGCCGCAGGACATCCAGTGGAAGTCGGGCGGTTTCGTCACCGCCACGGTGCAGCAGATCACGCTGACGGGCGACGCGAAGGACTGGTACCGCGTCGACATCACCGAGTCGAAGGCGCTGAAGGACTTCGACGCGGTGCTGATGCGCAAGGACCCGCCCTTCGACGCCGAGTACATCTACGCGACGCACCTGCTGGAGCAGGCCGAGCGCGAGGGCGGCCGGGTGGTCAACTCGCCGCGCGCGCTGCGAGACCACCCCGAGAAGCTCGCGATCATGGAGTTTCCGCAGTTCGTCACGCCAACGCTGGTCACGCGCAGCGCGCAGGCGGTGCGCGACTTCCATGCGGAGCACGGCGACATCATCCTGAAGCCGCTCGACGGCATGGGCGGCATGGGCATCTTCCGCGTGAAGCAGGACGCGCTGAACCTCGGCTCCATCGTCGAGACGCTCAACAAGGACGGCGCCGAGACCATCATGGTGCAGCGCTTCGTGCCCGAAGTCGTCCAGGGCGACAAGCGCATCCTGATCATCGCGGGCGAGCCGGCGCCCTTCGTGCTGGCGCGCATTCCGCAAGGCACCGAGGTGCGCGGCAACCTCGCTGCCGGTGGCAAGGGCGTGGCGCAGCCGCTGACCGCGCGCAACCGCGAGATCGCGGAAACCATCGGCCGTGTGCTCGCGCCGCGCGGGCTGCTGCTGATCGGGCTCGACGTGATCGGCGACTCGGTCACCGAAATCAACGTGACCAGCCCGACCTGCTTCCAGGAAATCACCGAGCAGACCGGCTTCGACGTGCCGGCCATGTTCATCGATGCGCTGGAAGCGACCCTGCAGCCGCAGGGCCGCTGAGCTCCAGCGTCAGAAGTCGATGGTGCCGCTCAGCGAGAAGGTGCGCGGCGCGCCCAGCACCAGGTAGTTGCTGCCCTGCGTGCCGCCCACCGAGGCCCAGTACGACTTGTTGAACAGGTTGTCGATGCGCGCACGCAGCGTGAGCGCACGGCCGTTGCCCAGGTCGACCAGGTAGCGCGCGCCGATGTCGAAGCGCGTCCACGACGGCACCGACTGGGTGTTGGCGGCGTTGGCGTATTGCTTCGAGGTGTAGAGCACGCGGGCGTTCAGCGACAGGTTGCGCAGGCCCGGCACGTCCCATTCGGCGCCCAGGTTGGCTTGCTGCTTGGCCACGCCGATGGCGGTGAGGCCGTCGGTGGCGCCGCCTTGGGTGTTCTTCTGCTTGGCGTCGAGCAGCGTCAGGCCGCCGAGCAGGCGCAGGCCCTTGGTCGGCTGGCCGAACACAGAGAACTCCAGGCCCTGGTTGCGCTGCTTGCCGTACAGGCCGTAGGTCTGGCCCGAGTAGTAGTACGTCGGCTGGTCGGTGGTGAAGAACGCGGCACTGGCGCCGAGCGTGCCGCCGTCGTACTTGACGCCGACTTCCTTCTGCTTGGCCTGGTAGGGCGCGAAGATTTCGCCGGCATTGGTGACGGGGCGGTTGTTCACCGTGGTGCCCGCCACGTTGCCCTTGACCAGGCCTTCGATGTAGTTGGCGTAGGCCGAGACGGTCGGCGTGATCTTGAACACGACGCCGGCCACCGGGGTGGTCTTGCTCTTGTCGTAGTCGCTGGTCTGCTTGAGCGTGTTGTAGGCGTAGCTGGTCTGCTTGATGGTCTGGCGGCGCGCGCCGAGGGTGACGAGCAGGCGGTCGTCCATGAACGCCATGGTGTCGGCGACGGCCACGCTCGATGTTTCGATGCGGTCGGTCAGGCGCGGGTCGTCGAGCGTGTTGGCTGTGACATTGTTCAGGACGGGATAAGGAGATGCGTAAGGCGCATAGATATTGTTAAGCAATGGGGCGCGAGGCGACGAGGTGGTGTACGCGTTGTCGCGGTCGTTGCTGTACTTGGCGGCCGAGGCCACCAGCGTGTGCTTCACCGGGCCGGTGGTGAAGTTGCCGCGCACGCCGATTTCGCCGGTGCCGATGCGGTCTTCGCGGGTGTTGCTGAAGCGCGTGTTGCTGGTGTTGCCGAAGGCGTCGGTGAGCGTCGGGTTCGACAGCACGTTGTCTTCGCTGCTGCGACGCACGCCGCCGGCGGCCCAGGCGGTGATGTTGTCGGTGATGTCGACTTCGCCGCGGAAGGTGGCGAACTTGTCCTTTTCCTTCGAATACGTCCAGGGCTGGGCGAAGTTGGTGCGGGCGTCGGGCGCTCGCGGGATCGGCAGCGTGGACGAGGGCGTCAGGCTCGGGCGGCCGTCTTTCAGGTCGTAGTCCTGGTAGCCGAAGTCGGCCGACAGGCGCACGTTGCGGTTGTGCCAGTCGAGGCCGACGCCGAAGGCGCTGAGCTGCTGGCTTTCCTTGTTCACGCCGGTGCCGCCTTCACGGCGCACCGCGTTCACGCGCACGCCCAGGCTGTCGTCGGGACCGAAGCGGCGGGCCAGGTCGAGATTGACGAAGCCCTGGCCGCCGCTCTGCACGCCGAAGCCGACACGCGTGAGCGCTTCGTTGGGCGCGCGCTTGGGCAGCAGGTTGATCGCGCCGCCGATGCCGCTGCCGCCGGGGGCAGCGCCGTTCAGGAAGGTGTTGGCGCCGCGGAACACTTCCACGCGCTCGAAGAATTCGGAGGCGATGTACTGGCGCGGCAGCATGCCGTAGAGGCCGTTGTACGACACGTCGTCCGAGTACACGGGGAAGCCGCGCACCACGTACAGCTCCTGGAAGTTGCCGAAGCCGCGCGCCTGGCGCACCGACGGGTCGTTCAGCAGCACGTCGGCCACGCTCTTGGCCTGCTGGTCCTGGATCAGCTCGTTGGTGTAGTTGGTGCTGGAGAAGGGCGTGCTCATCATGTCCTGGGTGCCCAGGATGCCGACGCGCCCGCCGCGTGCCACCTGGCCGCCGGCATAGGGCTTGGCCAGGCCCTCGGCCGATGCGTCGGCGCTGGCTTCCACGTTCACCGTGGCCAGCGTGCCGCTCGACGCCGTTGCGGCGGCGGGTTCGGCCGCGTTGTTCTGGGCCAGTGCCGCCACGGCATGGAGCGCGAGCAGCGTTGCGGCCACGACAGGCCGAAGATGGAAATGAGATGCGGGCATGGACGGTTCGAAAGATGCAAATGAGAACAGTTATTGTTCTCGCACTTTCGTCCGTCCGCTGATACTTTATTGCACTGTTGCGAAAATGTGTCAGTAGAAAGGTTGCAACCTCGGCTCAGTACCCCGAAAGCCGTCCATCCACGAACACATGAAGCTCGCCGGGCGCGAACTGCGTCCAGGTTTCGTTGGTCGTGAGCGGCGCCGTCACCACCACCGCCACGCAGTCGCTGGGGGTGGTGTGCTGCGCGAAGTCGATCGCCAGGTCTTCGTCGGAGAGCTGCGCGGTGACGAACGGATGCTGCCGCTCCACGTACCAGAGGTTGGTCGACGCGTGGGCCCACAGCGCCTGCCCGTTGGACAGCATGAAGTTGAAGGTGCCGTGGCTCGCCAGTTGCGGCGCCAGTTCGCGCAGCGTGAGCGTCAGCTCCTCGATGCTCGGCACTCCCGCGTGCGACTTGGCCAGCTCCTGCATGATCCAGCAGAAGGCATGCTCGCTGTCGGTATTGCCCACCGGGTGGAAGTTGCCGTGCAGGCGCGGGCGGAATTCCTTCAGGTCGCCGTTATGGGCGAACACCCAGTAGCGCCCCCACAGCTCGCGCACGAACGGGTGGCAGTTCTGCAGGTTGACCTCGCCCTGCGTCGCCTTGCGGATGTGCGCGATGACGTTGCGGCTCTGGATGGGATAGCGCCGGATCAGCTCGGCCACCGGCGATTCGCACGCCGGCTGGTGGTCCACGAAGTGGCGCAGCCCGCGGTCCTCGAAGAACGCGATGCCCCAGCCGTCGGCATGGTGATCGGTGCGGCCGCCGCGCTGCGCGAACCCCGTGAAGCTGAAGGTCACGTCGGTCGGCGTGTTGCAGTTCATCCCTAGCAATTGACACATGCCCGCAATTAGACCGCGATTCGCGCGGCCGGGCGTCCGCTAGCGCAGGAACTTGCCTTCCTTCGTCACCCGCACCATCTCGATGAAGCGCGAGCCGGTGTTGCTGGCGCCGGTGAAATCGATCTCCATGTTGTTCACCCGCAGCTTCATCGCCTTGAGCGTGGCATGCAGCCTGGCGCGCGTCAGGTCGCGCCCGGTGCGGCGCAGCGCCTCGATCATCACCAGCGCGTTCACGTAGCCTTCGTAGCTCAGATAGCCCACGTCGACCTTGGCGCGCTCGGCCAGCTGCCGATACTCTCTTGCGCCGGTGTCCACCTCGCTCCACGGGTAGGGCACGATCTGCGAGATGGCCAGCCCGCTGGTCTTGTCGCCCACCAGCCGCGCCGTGACGTCGCCCGGCACGATCGACATGCCATAGAACATCTGGCGCCCGCCCGCGGCCCAGGCGCTCTTCATCACCTCGCCGCCGATGCCGCCGCCCAGGTACATGATGACCGCCTGCGCCTTGCTGTCCGCCAGCGCCTTGCCCGAGGCCTCGTTGGCCGAGCCGTCGCCCTTCACCGGCACGGCGGCCACGGGCTTGAGCTGCAGCGTGGCGAGCGCGGCCTCGACCAGCCTGGCCACTTCGGCGCCGCCGGGGTTGTCGAGGTAGGCCACCGCGATCCGCGAGACTCCGATGGTCGTCAGGTGCTGCACCAGCGCCTGCGCCTCGCGCGCGAAGGTGGCGCGCACGAAGTAGCCGGAGCCCGCCACCTTCTCGCGCGCCGAATCCGACACCGCATACCCGCCGACCATCGGCGCGCCGCTCTGGTTCAGCACCTTGGCCGCCGCCGCGGTGGTGCCCGAGCCCACGCAGCCGAAGAAGGCGAAGGCGCGGTGCTCGGCGAGCAGCTTCTCGTAGTTGGCCACCGCCTTCTCGGGCACCAGTTCGTCGTCGAGCGACACCAGCCGGATCTTGCGGCCCGACAGGCCGCCCTGCGCATTCACCGCGTCGAAAGCCAGCCCCGCGCCGGCCACCACGACCTTGATCGGCGCCCCGAGCGGCCCGCTCAGGATGCCGGTGAGGCCGAGCACGATTTCGGTGTCCGCCGCGCCGCTTTCGGCGGCCTGGGCGGAAGACATGAGCCCGAGCGCGGGCACGGCGACGGCCGCCGCCGAAGCGGCAATGAAATTTCTGCGATGCATGGGAAATGGGGCTCGCTGGCGAGTTCGATACAACTGATAACAATTGAAATCGAAAGCCCCGTCTTCCGCCGCCGGGGTTTACCCAGGCTTGCGCACAGTCTCCGCCGGCCCCTGCCGCAGCTGCCAAGCCGCGCAGATCGCCAGCGCGCACAGCCCCGCGAGCATCGCGAACACCTCGTCGAAGGCCGCCAGCCGCGCCGGGCTGCTCATCGGGTTGGCGAGCGAATCGCCGTGCGCCGCCAGCCGCCACTCGAGCACGATGGCGCACAGGCTCACGCCGGCCGCGCCGCCCAGCATGCGCACGAAGTTGATGGCGCTGGCGCCCTGCGGAATCAGCGGCTTGGCCAGCGGCCGCATCGAGCCCAGGTTGAGCGAGGGCAGGATGAAACCCAGCCCGATGCGCCCGATGATCGCGAACGCCACCAGCAGCCACAGCGCGCTGTCCAGCCGCAGCACCATCATCAGCGCGAACGACGCGGCCAGCAGCGCCAGCCCGATGGTCACCAGCACCCAGGTCGGATGCCTGTCGGCCAGCCGGCCCACGCCGGCGATGGTCAGCGCCAGCACGATGCCCGCCGGCAGCAGGATGGTGCCCACGTGCGAGGCCGACAGGTGCAGCCCGACCTGCATGTAAACCGGCAGCAGGTAGGTCGAGCCGAACAGCGCCGTGCCGTAGATGAACGCCACCACGCTGCCCATCGCGAACTGCCGGTACTGGAACAGCGCCAGGTTCATCAGCGGTGTGCCGCCCGAAGCCGCCAGCCGCCGCTGCCACCACACGAAGGCGCCGAACGCCGCCAGCGCGCCGGCCAGCAGCAGCCCTGCCTGCAGGGGCGAATCGCCGCGCAGCGCCACCAGCCCGTTGAGCAGGCACAGCGTGCCGATGGTGCCCAGCGCCAGCCCGCGCCCGTCGAGCCCGCCGCCGCGCACCGCCGCCACGCCGCCGGGCGCCGTGGTCGGCACGAACTTGTAGGCCAGCCAGAGCGAGGCCAGGCAGAACGGCACCACCATGAAGAAGATCGAGCGCCAGCCGAACAGGTCGACCAGCACACCGCCGATGCTCGGCCCGATGGCCGGCGCCAGCACCACGCCCATGCCGAAGATGCCGCTCGCGCGCCCCTGCTCGTGCGGCTCGAAGGCGCGCAGGATGATGATGGCCGGAATCGGCTGCACCACCCCCGCCGCCAGCCCTTCGGCCACGCGCGCGAACAGCACCAGCGAGAAGTCGTTGGCCACCCCGCCCACGATGCCGCCCAGCAGGAGCAGCACCATCGTGCCGACATAGGTGCGCCGGTAGCCGTAGCGCGACAGCAGCCACGGCGTGGTGAGCATCGAGACCGTCATCGCCACCATGAAGCCCGAGCTCACCCACTGCGCGCGCTCCTGCCCGAGCGAAAAGTGATGGCTCATGCCCGGAATGGCCACGTTGACGATGGTCGAGGACATGATCGACGCCATCGTCCCCACCATGACCGACAGCAGGAGGTACCAGCGATAGCGTTCGCCATAGCGCTGGCGCAGCGTGCCGATGGAGGGCGGGGCCGGCGTGCTCGCGGCTTCTTCGGGTGTCTGTGGGGAGGTCATGGGGCGGCGGAATGTCTCGGGGTCCGTCGTCCTACAAGCATATCGGTGTTTGCGCGATGAGGGCCGTGCCCGCGGGTCGCACAATGGCCCGGCTGTCCCCTCCGCGTCTTCCAGAAGACGTCTTCCAGAAGATCAAGACAACCACATGGATTCCCTGACCGAAGCCCAAGATCCGCAAGGCGGCGCCCCGGCCGCCGCCGAACCCGAAGGCGCGTCCACGCTCGCCACCGAACTCGCCGCGCCCACCGTGAGCCGGGCCTACCGCTGCCAGTGCGGGCGCCCCGTGTTCCTGCGCAACAGCGAATGCCTGGCCTGCCACACGCCGCTGGGCTACGTGGTCGACCGCCTCGGCGTCGTGCCGCTCGCGCCGGCGCAAGGCGAAGGCGCGCAGCCCGACACCTTCACCGTGTTCGGCGACCCGCACGGCCCCACCTACCACCGCTGCGCCAACCTCATGACGCCCGCCGCCTGCAGCTGGATGGTGCCGGCCGCGCGCGAAGGCGAGCAGCCGCCCGCCGACCCGCACGGCCTGGCGCCGGGCTACTGCCTGGCGTGCAGCGTCACCCGCACCATTCCCGACCTGTCGGTGGAGAGCAACGGCGAGCTCTGGCGCAAGCTGGAAACCGCCAAGCGCCGGCTCATTTCGCAGCTGCTCGCGCTCGGCCTGCCCGTGGTGAGCCGCCACGTCGATCCGGTGCACGGCATGACCTTCGACTTCCTGAGCAACGTGCCGGGCGGCCCGCACGTCATGACCGGCCACGACAACGGCGTGATCACCCTCAACGCCGAAGAGGCCGAGGACGCCGTGCGCGAGCGCATCCGCGCCGAGATGCGCGAGCCCTACCGCACGCTGCTCGGCCATTTCCGCCACGAGATCGGCCACTACTACTGGGACCTGCTGGTGCAGCCCACGCCGTGGATCGACGACTTCCGCGCGCTCTTCGGCGACGAGCGCGCCGACTACGCGGCCGCGCTCCAGACCCACTACGAACAGGGCCCGCCGCCCGACTGGACCGACCGCTACGTCAGCAGCTACGCCAGCACGCACCCGTGGGAAGACTGGGCCGAGACCTGGGCGCACTACCTGCACATGGCCGACACGGCGGACACCGCGATGAGCTTCGGCGTGGATGCGGCCAACGTCGAGCTCACGAACGACCTGTTCACCCTCGACGACCTGTGGCAGCCGGACCACCCCGATGCCGGCCAGTTCCTCGACTTCATCAACGGCTGGGTGCTGCTCACCAACGTGCTCAACGAGCTGTCGCGCAGCATGGGCCAGCCCGACTACTACCCCTTCGTGCTGCCGCGCACGGCCGTGGGCAAGCTGCAGTTCATCCACCAGGTGATCACGCAGCAGCGGCAGGGCGATACGCCGTCGATGGTGATGTCGGGCGAGGTGGCCGCGCCGGAGGCTGTGCAGTCCCAGACGCAATCACAGACGCAGGCCCAGTCGCAGTCCCAGGACGCCGCTCAGTCCTGACGCTGCGGCGCGGCGCCCGTCGCGCAGCGCATGCAGATGCACGCCAGCCCGCGCATTTCTTCCGGCAGGTTGGTCAGCGGCGCATTGCTGAAGTCGACCTGCATGCACCAGCAGGGCGGCTGCGCCTGGCCGGTCTCGCGTTCGATCTCCATCGCGCAGCGGTTCGGCCCGCCGCACAGCGGGCAGCGCGTGGCGTCGATGACCGCCGTGCCGGTTGCCATCATGCGATCTCGAAGGCCGGCAGCTTCTTCGGCACGGCCAGGTTGCGCAGCGTGGTGTACACCGGCAGGCCGCCGCTGTAGGCGGGGTAGTCCTCGCCCTCGATCAGCGGCAGCAGGTAGCGGCGGCACTTCTCGGTGATGCCGTAGCCGTCGTCCGAGATGAAGTCGCGCGGCATCGGCTTCTCGACATTCGCCACCGCCTCCAGCGGTGCGCTGCCGATGCGGTAGGTGTACGGCACGTCGGACATGCGCTCGATGGTCGGCATCACCGCGTTGCGGCCTTCCAGCGCAAGCTCCACCGCGCGCTGGCCCAGTTCGTAGGCCTGCTTCACGTCGGTGGCCGAGGCGATGTGGCGCGCCGCGCGCTGCAGGTAGTCGGCCACGGCCCAGTGGAACTTGTGGCCCAGCGCGTCCTTGACCATCTGCGCCACCACCGGCGCCGCGCCGCCGAGCTGCGCATGGCCGAAGGCATCGCGCGTGCCCTGTTCGGCGAGGAAGGTGCCGTCGGGGTGGTGGCAGCCCTCGGACACCACCACCGAGCAATAGCCGTGCTGCTTCACCAGTTCGTCGACACGCGCCAGGAAGCGCACCTTGTCGAACTCGATCTCCGGGAACAGCACCACCACCGGAATGCCCTGGTCCGCGGCGAGCCCGCCGGCCGCGGCGATCCATCCCGCGTGCCGCCCCATCACTTCGAGCACGAATACCTTGGTCGATGTCGCCGCCATCGAGCGCACGTCGAACGAGGCCTCGATGGTCGACACCGCCACGTATTTCGCGACCGAGCCGAAGCCCGGGCAGCAGTCGGTCAGCGGCAGGTCGTTGTCGATGGTCTTGGGCACGTGGATGGCCTGCAGCGCATAGCCCATCGACTGCGACAGCTGGCTCACCTTGAAGCAGGTGTCGGCCGAATCGCCGCCGCCGTTGTAGAAGAAGTAGCCGATGCCGTGCGCCTTGAACACCTCGATCAGCCGCTCGTACTCGCGCCGGTTCTTCTCCAGCGACTTGAGCTTGTAGCGGCACGAGCCGAAGGCGCCGGAAGGCGTGGTGCGCAGCGCCGCGATGGCTTCGGCCGGTTCGGCGCCGGTGTCGATCAGGTCCTCGGTCAGCGCGCCGATGATGCCGTTGCGCCCGGCGTAGAGCTTGCCGATGCGTTCCGGGTGCCGGCGCGCCGTCTCGATCACGCCGCAGGCCGACGCATTGATGACCGAGGTGACGCCGCCTGATTGGGCGTAGAAGGCATTGGGGATGGGCATGCGCGGCATTGTCACGCAGCCCCCGGGCCGGCGCCAGCGGGCGCCGGTGTCGGAATGTCAGCGGCTCTCGAAGACCGGCGGGCGCTTCTGCAGGAACGCGCTCACGCCTTCGCGGAAGCTGGGCCGGTCGATCAGATCGCGCTGGCGTTCGCTCTCGTAGTGCAGCTGTTCCCCCAGCGAGTGGCGCTCCGCGGCGTCGAAAGCCTCGCGCGCCTCGACCACCGCATGCGCCGGCAGCCGGGCGAGGCGCTGCGCGACGCCGGTGGCTTCTTCCATCAGCTGCGCGTCGTCCACGCAGGACCAGATCAGGCCCCACTGCACCGCGCGCTCCGCCTCCACGCGCTCGTCGAGCAGCGCCATGCCCATGGCGCGCGCCCGTCCGGCGCGGCGCGGAATGGCCCAGGTGCAACCGAGGTCGGGCACGATGCCGAGCTTGGGCAGGAAGGGCAGGTAGAAGTAGGCGCTGCGCGCCGCGATGGTCACGTCGGCCGCGAGCGCCAGGCCCACGCCCGCGCCGGCCGCCGGGCCGTTCACTGCGGCCACCACCGGCACCGGCAGGGTGCGCAGCGTCTCGATCAGCGGATTGCTGAGTTCCTGCATCCACTCGGCGGTTTGCGTGCCGAGCGACTTGCCGGTTTCGCCGGGCGCCATCGCGCTCAGGTCCGCGCCCACGCAGAAAGCCTTGCCGGCGCCGGTGAGGATCACGGCGCGCACCGCGCGGTCGTCGCGGATGCGCTCCAGCGCGTCGCGCAGCTCGACCTGCAGCTCGCGCGCGATCGGGTTCAGCTTGGCCGGCAGGTTCAGCGTGAGCGTGGCGATGCCGTCGTTCAGCGCGTGGAGGATGAAAGCCTGGTCGCTCATTGCCGTCAAAGCCTTTCCACGATGGTCACGTTGGCCATGCCGCCGCCTTCGCACATGGTCTGCAGGCCGTAGCGCTTGCCGCGCTTCGCCAGCGCGTGGATCAGCGTGGTCATGAGCTTGGTGCCCGAGGCGCCCAGCGGATGCCCCAGCGCGATGGCGCCGCCGTTCACGTTGAGCCGCGCCGGGTCGGCGTCGAGCGCCTGCAGCCATGCGATGGGCACCGGCGCGAAGGCTTCGTTCACTTCGTACAGGTCGATGTCGCCGATCTTCATGCCGGCCTTCTTCAGCGCGCGCTGCGTCGCGGGCAGCGGGGCTTCCAGCATGATGACCGGGTCGTGCCCCATCACGCTCATGTGGTGGATGCGCGCCAGCGGCTTCACGCCCAGCGCCTTCAGGCCGCGCTCGTTCACCACCAGCACGCCGCTCGCGCCGTCGCAGATCTGGCTCGCGGTGGCGGCGGTGCAGCGCCCGCCCTCGGCGATCAGCTTCACGCCTGCGATGCCTTCGAGCGTCGCATCGAAGCGGATGCCTTCGTCCACCGTGTGCGCCTCGCCGCTGCGGGTGCCGTCGGCCAGCAGCACGTCGACCGGCACGATCTCGTCGTCGAACGCGCCCACGCGGGTCGCGGCGATCGCGCGGTGGTGGCTCTCCAGCGCATAGCGGTCGAGCGCGCTTTTCTCGATGCCGTAGTTCCTGGCGATCATTTCCGCGCCGGTGAACTGGCTGAATTCAACCCCGGGGTAGCGCGCCTTCATCGCGGGGCTCATGTAGGTGCCCAGCCCCGCCTTCGCGGGCAGCACGTTGGGCGTGAACATCGGCACGCGCGTCATGCTCTCGACGCCGCCCGCGATCACCGCGTCCATGCTGCCCGACATCACGGCCTGTGCCGCGAAGTGCAGCGCCTGCTGCGACGAGCCGCATTGCCGGTCGACCGATGTGCCCGGCACCGATTCAGGCAGCTTCGACGCCAGCACCGCATTGCGCGCGATGTTGGTGGCCTGCTCGCCCACCTGGCTCACGCAGCCGAGGATCACGTCCTCCACCGCCGCCGGGTCGATGCCGCTGCGCGCCACCAGCGCGTTTATCACCTGCGCCGCCAGGTCCGCCGGGTGCCAGCCCGCGAGCTTGCCGCCGCGCCGGCCGCCGGCCGTGCGCGCCGCGGCAACGATGTATGCCTCTGCCATGTCATGTCCTTCGTTCAGGAAGCCTGTGGAATGCCGGACGCCCCAAAGCAAAAAAGCCGCCCGTCAGACAGCGGCGGCAATCGGGATGCATCGGGGCTCATGGGCATCGATGGTTCGACGCCCATGGTGCCCGGTCAAGCCGGGGACAACCCGTGGGGCAGGAGTCGCCAAGGCGACCGCGCGCCGGTGCGCTTGGCGAGGGGAATCGCGGCCGGCTGCGCATCCGACACGGTGATGCACGACGGCTCCAGCGCCGACACCAGCACGCGCCGGTGTTCGGTGCTCTCGAAGCGCTCGCCGGGCGCGAGCACGATGTCGCGCGTGTCGCGGTCCAACGTGACCCAGACCGAGCCGCTGCGGCATTCGATGCCCACGCCGGCGCCGTCGGGCACGGCAAAGACGGAACGCGTCGGCAGGCTGACGTGAAAGCGCGGGGTGGCGCCGGATTTGGTGGGAGAGGTGCTCATGGCAAGCTCCATTGCATTCGTGATACGAATGAATATAGTGAGCCGGCCCCGCACTTACACGCGGTCATTCGGAACTCGTTGCATGCATCCAGAGAATGCGAAAGCCCCGGCCGGCGAGCTGCCGCCACTGGAGTTGCTCCGTACCTTCGAGGCCGCGGCGCGGCGCCTGAGCTTCACGCTCGCGGCCGGCGAACTGCACCTGACGCAATCGGCGGTGAGCCGGCAGATCCAGCAGCTGGAGGCCAGCCTGGGCGTGCTGCTGTTCGAGCGGCGCCACCGCGCGCTGTCGCTCACCGAGGCCGGCGGCGTCATGCAGCGCGCCGTCACCGACAGCCTTGAGCGCCTGCGCGACGCCACCGCGCGCGTGCGCGCCAACTCCGCGCCGCGCCAGGTGGCGATCACCACCACGCCGGGTTTCGCGTCGCTCTGGCTCATTCCCAAGCTGGCGCGCTTCACCGGCACCCATCCGCAGGTGGACGTGCGCGTGTCGGCCACGCTCGATGTGCTCGACCTGGAAAGCAGCCGCATCGACATCGCCGTGCGCTTCGCGCCGATCAGCCGTGGCGTGGGGCCGGCGCTGTTCGAGGAATCGGTGGTGCCGCTGTGCGCGCCCAGGCTCGCCGATGCGCTGCATGCGCCGTCGGACCTGTCGGGCCTCACGCTGCTCACGGTCGACTACGCCGACCCCAGCGAAACGGCGACGACCGACTGGGAACCCTGGCTGCGCGTGATGGGCCTGGCCGACCTGCGCATGAAGAGCACGCTGCGCTTCACCCACTATGCCGACGCGGTGGCGGCGGCGGTGGCGGGGCAGGGCGTGGTGATCGGCCGGATGCCGCTGCTGCGCGAACTCGTGAGAGACGGCCGCCTGGTGGCGCCGCTGGGCGAAGGCGCCGTGTCGCGCCGCGCCTACTTCGTCGAGATGTCGAAGCGCGCCGCGGGCAACCGCGACGCGCAGGACTTCGCCCAATGGCTGCGCGACGAGGCGGACGCCGCGCAGCGGACCTGAAGGAGGATCAACCCGGCAGCAGCACCTTGTTGATCACGTGGATCACGCCGTTCGACTGGTACACGTTGGCGATGGTGACCATCGCGGTGCCGCCCTTGGCATCGGTCACCCAGATGTTGCCGCCGTTCATCGTCGCGGTCAGCGTGCCGCCGCTGGCGGTCTTCAGCACGGCCTTGCCGCCGCCCGCGTTGATCGCGCTCATCAGCGCGGGGCCGTCCATGCGGCCGGGCACCACGTGGTACGTCAGCACCTTGGTCAGCGTGGGCTTGTTCTCGGGCTTGAGCAGCGTGTCGACGGTGCCTGCCGGCAGCGCGGCGAAGGCCTGGTTGGTGGGCGCGAACACGGTGAACGGGCCGGGGCTCTTCAGCGTGTCGACCAGGCCTGCGGCCTTGACAGCGGCGACCAGGGTCGTGTGATCCTTCGAGTTGACGGCGTTGTCGACGATGTCCTTCGTCGGGTACATCGCGGCGCCGCCGACCATCGGGTTCGACGACATGCCGCTGCTGCCACTGCCGCTCATGCCCATGCCGCCAGCGCAAGCGCCGAGCAGGACCGAAACGCCGACTGCAATCATGAGTTTTTTCATTGAAGGCTCCTGGAAAGAATGGTTCTTGAAGGTGTCTGTGGAAACCGCCAACAGCTCGGAGGCGCGATGCGCTTGGATCGGATACGGGGCCGCTTCGCTTTTGGATTCGCACCCGGTTGCAGATTTGTGCCGCGTCGGCTTTGCGCCACAGCCGCGCATGCCGGCCTTGCGGTTCGTGCAGGCGCTCGCCAGAATCCGCCCTTCGTTTTTCGGCAACAGTTTCTTTTCTCACCGCGCCCGGTGACGACCGACCTCCCGGGCGACAACACCAATCAATGAAGCTTTTCCTGAACACCTGACACGCACACCGACCGCCCCGGCCGGACGTGCATCCATGAACCCGCCGAGGCCCATCGACAAAGGCCCCGCGCAGCCATTCGCCGGGGCTTTCTGTTTTTCGGAGTGTGCGCACATGAGTGCTCAACGAAAGGCCCGTGACGACGACAAGCGTCTGGGCCGGTTCTACTTTTCGGTGCCGGCGACGGCACCTCGCAATCCCGTGGTGGCCGCGATGGCGCGCGGCGAATCCAACCAGAAGGCCGGGCGCCACCTGCGCACGCATCGCGCGGAACGGCGCGCGCAGAAGGTGGCCCTGCGGAAGGCCGACTATCGCTTCACGGAGGACTGACCGCCATGCGAGCGCGGCAGCACGAGGAACGCGAGCGTTCCCAGAGCCAGCATGCCGGCCACCGTGAGGAACACCGCGCGGAACGGCTCCGCGCCGTGCGCCACCGCCCACGATGCGGCCACGCCGGTGGTCCACTGCATCAGCGACACGCCGAGGAACATCGCCATGTTCAGCAGCGCCATCGCGCGGCCGGTCATCTCCGCCGGGTAGGCGTTCTTGGTATACGCGTACTGCAGCACGCTGTAGCCCGAGAGCAGGCCGTAGATGACCGGCAGGCCGATGTCGACGACCGCCGAATGCGTCAGCGCCATCGCACCGAACATCAGCGCGCCGGCGACGGCGCAGCTCATCATCCAGCGGCCGCGCCGCGCGCCGCCCGGGTCCATGCGGCCGAACAGCGCGGGGCTGATCATGCCGGCCACCGTCATCACCAGCGCCACGTTGCCGCTGGCCACCAGCGACAGGCCGTGCCGTTCATGCAGCACCGGCCCGAGCCACAAGCCGCGCAGCGTGATGAATGCCGCGTAAGACACGCAGGCAAAGCACAGCAGCCCCAGCGTGTGCGGCATGGCGAACAGCGGCAGCAGTTCGCGCACCGCCTTGCGCAACGACTGGCGTTCAGCCGGCACTTGCTGCCCGCCGCCATGCACTACCGCCGCGCGCGCGGGCTCGCGCACGCGCCAGAAGATGACCAGCCACGAGAGCACCGCGAACCCGGCCAGCGCCGCGTAGCCGGCACGCCAGGATGCGGCTTCGATCAGCAATGCCAGCGGCGTGCCGGTGAACAGAATGCCCATGCCGGCCATGCTCATCACCAGCCCCGACATGGCGGTGAAGCGCGCCGCATCGAAGTGCCGCGCGATGAACACCGTGCACGCCAGGAACGCGGGCGCGCAGCCCACGCCGATCAGCGCCTGCCCCAGCAGCAGCGCATGGAAGCTCGGCGCCATCGCGCACAGCACCGCGCCCGCAATGGCCAGCGGAAAGGCGCTCAGCACCGTGCGGCGCACGCCGAACATGTCGATCGACACGCCCATGCCGAGCTGCATCACGCCGAACGTGAAATGGAAGGTGCCGGCCCACATGCCGAGCTGCTGCGGCGTCAGCCCAAAGTTCTGGGAGAGCGGCGTGGCCATCATCGCGCCCACGGTGCGGAAGGCCTGGCTCAGGGCGAAGGCCGTGGCAAGCGCGACCAACATCGCTGTCGTGGAGGCGGACCAGTGTGAGAAGCGTGCGATGCGGGAGAGGCGTGAGCGCTCCGCGGGCTGGGGTGCCGCGTTCGGATTCATGAGGAGAGAAGGGCCGGAAGGATGAGGCGGCCTGAATGCTAATGGATCGCCATGCAGGCGCGGTCACCGCCGCGACGCGGCTTTCCATGCGGCGCATGATGGAAGGCGCTATAGCGTCGACCATGCCCCCATAATTTCTCACCACCCCTCCAGAGCAGCGCATTGCCCACCCCACCTACCACCCACGCCCGTGCGGCCAAGCCTCCTGGAGCAAAAGCCGTTTCGATTTTCAGCCGCGTTCGCGGGATCCTGGAGGCTGCGCGTGTCGGCGTGACGCGTACGGTCAATACGACGCAGGTTGCGGCCAACTGGTTGATCGGCCGCGAGATCGTCGAAGAAGAGCAGCGTGGGCAGCGCAGGGCAGGCTACGGCGTCAAGCTTCTTGCCGATCTGTCGGCACGGTTGAATGCCGAGTTCGGCCGAGGCTATTCCGTGGACAACCTCGAGGCGTTTCGGCAGTTCTATTTGAATTACCCCATGCTGATTTCCGAGACGGTGTATCGGAAATCGGCCGAGCCCATGGTGCTGCCTCCGGAGGCAAGTTCCGAGGCGACGTCTCGGAAATCCAAGGGCGACAAGGGATGGCAGCCCGGAGCTTTGCATTCGTCTCTGTCATGGAGCCACTATCGGCAGCTCCTGGGTGTGTCGAGGCCGCAGGCGCGTGCCTTCTACGAAATTGAGGCAATCCGCAACGCTTGGTCAGTGCGTGAACTGCAGCGGCAGACATCCAGCCTGCTCTACGACCGCCTGGCGAAGAGCAAGGACAAGAAGGGATTGATGCGGCTGGCGACGCACGGCCAGGAGGTGACACAGCCGCTGGACGCATTCAAGGATCCCATGGTGATCGAGTTTCTCGGACTGCCGGAGTCACCGAAGCTGGTGGAGTCCAGGCTGGAACAGGCACTCATCGACAACCTGCAGACCTTTCTGCTCGAACTGGGCAAGGGCTTCGCGTTCGTGTCGCGGCAGGAGCGAATCACGATCGATGGCGATCACTTCTACGTCGACCTGGTTTTCTATCACGCCGTGCTCAAGTGCTACGTGCTGATCGACCTCAAGGTTGGCAAGTTGACCCATGGCTACCTCGGCCAGATCCAGTTCTATGTGAACTACTATGACCGCGAACGTCGCACCGAAGGCGACAACCCCACGCTGGGTGTGATCCTGTGTCCTGACAAGAACGATGCCGTGGTGAAGTACACGCTCGGCGAGCAACAGGAGCGCAACATCTTCGCAAGCCGCTATCAGCTTCATTTGCCGACGGAGCAGGAACTCGAACGCGAATTGCGCCGTGAACTGAGGCAACTCTCCATGGGGTCGCCCGACGATGCGAAGCCCAAGAGAAAGGCAAAGCCGGGCGCATGAAAAACGGCACCTGAGGTGCCGTTCGCGTCAGTCGGGGCCGAGCAGGTTTCAGGCTTCGCCCTTGACCTTCAGTCGCCACGCATGCAGCAGCGGCTCGGTGTAGCCGCTGGGCTGCTCGATGCCCTTGAACACCAGGTCCTGCGCGGCCTTGTACGCGGCGGAGGTCGCGAAGTTGCCGGCCATCGGCTGGTAGAGCGGGTCGCCGGCGTTCTGCTCGTCGACCACCTTGGCCATGCGCTGGAAGGTCTCGTCGACCTGCGCCTTGGTGACCACGCCGTGCAGCAGCCAGTTGGCGATGTGCTGGCTGGAGATGCGCAGCGTGGCGCGGTCTTCCATCAGGCCGACGTTGTGGATGTCGGGCACCTTCGAGCAGCCCACGCCCTGGTCGATCCAGCGCACCACGTAGCCGAGGATGCCCTGCACGTTGTTGTCGATTTCCTGCTGGCGCTCTTCGGCGGTCCACTTGGCTTCGGCCGCGATCGGCACCTGCAGCAGCGCGTCGAGGATGTTGTCGCGCTCTGCGTCGGCGTCGATCTTTTCCAGCTCCTGCTGCACCGCGGTCACGCTGACCTGGTGGTAGTGCAGCGCATGCAGCGTGGCGGCGGTGGGCGAGGGCACCCAGGCGGTGTTGGCGCCGGCCTTGGGATGCGCGATCTTCTGCTCGAGCATCGCGGCCATCAGGTCGGGCATGGCCCACATGCCTTTGCCGATCTGTGCCTTGCCGCGCAGGCCGCACGACAGGCCGACCAGCACGTTGTTCTTTTCGTAGGCGCCGATCCACGCGCTGGACTTCATGTCGCCCTTGCGGATCATCGGGCCGCCCTGCATGGCGGTGTGCATCTCGTCGCCGGTGCGGTCGAGGAAGCCGGTGTTGATGAAGGCCACGCGCGCGGCGGCCTCGGCGATGCAGGCCTTCAGGTTGACGCTGGTGCGGCGCTCTTCGTCCATGATGCCGAGCTTCACGGTGTTGGCGGGCAGGCCGAGCAGTTGTTCGACGCGGCCGAACAGCTCGCTGGCAAAGGCCACTTCGGCCGGGCCGTGCATCTTCGGCTTGACGATGTAGATGCTGCCGGTGCGCGAGTTGCCCTTGCGCTTCAGGTCGATGGTGGCGATGGTGGTGGTGACCACGGCGTCGAGGATGCCTTCCGGAATCTCCTTGCCGTCCGCGTACAGGATGGCCGGGTTGGTCATCAGGTGGCCGACGTTGCGCAGGAACATGAGCGAGCGGCCGTGCAGCTTCACGGGATTGCCGTCGGCGCCGGTGTATTCGCGGTCGGGGTTCAGGCCGCGCGTGAAGGTCTTGCCGCCCTTGGCGACTTCTTCGGTCAGCGTGCCTTCGACGATGCCCAGCCAGTTCGAATACGCGACCACCTTGTCGGCCGCGTCGACCACGGCCACCGAGTCTTCGAGGTCGAGGATGGTCGAGAGCGCGGCTTCGAGCACCAGGTCGCTCACGCCGGCCGCGTCGCTCTTGCCGATGGGCGTGGAGCGGTCGATGCGGATGTCGAGGTGGATGCCGTTGTGCTTGAGCAGCACCGACGACGGCGAGGCGGCGTCGCCCTGGTAGCCGATGAACTGCGATGCGTCGGCCAGGCCGGTGCTGCTGCTCTGCAGTGCGACGACGAGCTTGCCGTCCTTCACGCTGTAGCCCGTGGCCTGCTTGTGCGAGCCGTTGGCCAGAGGCGCGGCCTGGTCGAGCACGTTGCGCGCGAATTCGATGACCTTGGCGCCGCGCACCGGGTTGTAGCCGGAGCCCTTTTCGGCGCCGCCGGTTTCGGGAATGGCGTCGGTGCCGTAGAGCGCGTCGTACAGCGAGCCCCAGCGTGCGTTGGCGGCGTTCAGTGCGTAGCGCGCATTGAGGATGGGCACCACCAGCTGCGGGCCTGCCTGCAGCGCGAGTTCGGAGTCGACGTTGGCCGTGGTGGCCTTCGCGCCCTTGGGCTGCGGCAGCAGGTAGCCGATCTTCTCGAGGAAGGCGCGGTAGGCCGGCATGTCGGTAATGGGGCCGGGGTTCTTCTTGTGCCAGGCGTCGAGCTCGCTCTGCAGGCGGTCGCGTTCGGCGAGCAGGGCGATGTTCTTCGGCGCGAGGTCGCTGACGATGGCGTCGAAGCCTTTCCAGAAGACGTCGCTGGCCACGCCGCTGGCGGGCAGGACCTTGTCCTCGATGAAGCGGTGGAGCTCGGTCGCGACCTGGAGTCCGTGGGCGGTGGTGCGGGCGGTCATGGGGTTCTCCTTGAGAAAGATGCAGTCTTGGGATGAACTTTATTCGATACTTTGCTGGCCAGTAAGAGCCGCAAGCGGGATTTATCCGTGACAAAAATAGAGGTAATCGAACGAGCGAGCTGCGGCGCGCAAAGGGTAGGCACTGACAAGAATGCCGTGACCGCCGGATATATTTAACTTCTTAAATAAATCCCGACCTGTTCCATGATTCTGCTGGCCTCCAACGAAAACCCCCTCGGCATGCCCGAATCGGCCCGTCGCGCCGCCGCCGCCGCGCTCGAGGGCGCGGGCAACTACCCCGACAGCAACGGCACGGCCCTGAAGAACGCGCTGGCCGCCCGGCTCGACGTGCCGGCCGACTGGCTCACGCTGGGCAGCGGGTCGAGCGAGATCCTCGAGCTGGCGGCCCAGGTGAGCCTGAAGCCGGGCGAGGGCGTCGTCTATTCGCAGTACGGCTTCATCGTCTATGCCGCGGCCACGGCGCATGCCCACGCGCACGCAACCGTCGTGCCGGCGCGCGAGTTCGGCCACGACCTCGACGCCATGCGCGCCGCCATCGGCGACGACACCAGACTGGTGTTCGTGGCCAACCCCAACAATCCGACCGGCACCTTCATCGACGCCGCGCCGCTGCTGGCCTTCTTGCAGTCGGTGCCCGCGCATGTGACGGTGCTGCTGGACGAGGCCTACACCGAATACCTCTCGCCCGCGCAGCGCTACGACAGCATCGAGTGGGTGCGCCGCCTGCCGAACCTGATCGTGGCGCGCACTTTCTCCAAGGCCTTCGGCCTGGCCGGGCTGCGCATCGGCTACGGCGTGTCGCAGCCGGCGCTCACGGCGCGCATGAACGCACAACGCCCGCGCTTCAACGTGACGACGCCCGCACAGGCCGCCGCGGTGGCCGCGCTCGGCGACACGGACTTCCTGGCGCGCACCTACGCGCTCAACACCGCGGGGCGCGACCAGCTCGCGGCCGGCTTCAAGGAGCTTGGCCTGCCCTGCGTTCCTTCTTCCGGCAACTTCCTGATGGTGCAGGTCGGCGATGCGCAGGCGGTGCATGCGCGCCTGCTGGCCGCCGGCATCGAGGTGTCGCTGCTCGGCCCCTACGGCCTGCCGCAATGGCTGCGCATCAGCGTGGGGCTGCCCGAGCAGAACCGCGCGGTGCTCGCCGCGCTGCACTGACTGACTGACTGACTGACTGACTGACTGACTGACGCCGGGCGGCGTCAGACCTGCCCGCTCAGCTCCTTCGCCGCGGCGCGCACCGGCTCGATGTAGCGCTCGTCGTACCGGTGCGTGGGCATCGTCAGCGTCACGGCCGCCGCGAGGCTGCCGTCCGCATGGAACACCGGCGCCGAGATTCCCGCCAGTTCGGCGGTGCGGTCGCCCACCAGCGCGCAGTAGCCCCGCGCGCGAATGTCCTCGTAGAGCTTGCGTTCTCCGGCGCCGAGCGGCAGGTCGCGCTCCGGGCCGAAGGCGATGAGCACGCGCGCACCCGCGCCCCGGTCGTTGGGCAGCAGGTCGCCGGCGCGCACGTGGTCGCGCACCACGTGCGATGAATCGATCCGAAACTGGCACAGCCGCACCCAGCTGCCGCCCTGCGCCTGCCGCACGTGATACGCCGCGCTTTCGCCGGTGGTCGCCGCGAGCGCGCGCAGCACCGGCAGCACGATGCGGTCGACCGAAAGCGACGCCGCATACAGCCCATGCAGCCGCGCGATCTCCATGCCCAGCGCATAGCGGCCGTCGTCCTGGCGGCGGATCAGCCGCGCGTGTTCGAGCGAGGCCAGCAGCCGCAGCACGGTGCTCTTGTAGAGCTGCGTGCGTTCGGCGAACTGCGCAAGCGACAGCGCCTCGTCGCCCGGGCGGAACGCCGAGAGCAGGCTCAGCGCGCGGTCGACCGCGGCGGCGCCGCCGGGGGCGGCATTCAGGTCGGAGGCGGATTGAGTCTGGGCTTTGCGTGGCATGGGCGGGAACGGCTCGGCTTGACAGCCAGGGCGGATCGGCGGTCTAATTCTGTTTAACGGAATATAGTTCTATAAGACAGAACGGTCAAGAGATTCCAGCACAGGAGACAGATTCGATGACAGCCCCAGACGTCCTCATCAGCGAGGTCGGCCCGCGCGACGGCCTGCAGTCGGTCAAGGCCACCATGCCCACCGACAGCAAGCTGCGCTGGATCGACGCGCTCTACGCCGCCGGCGTGCGCGAGATCGAGGTCGCTTCCTTCGTGCCCGCGAAGCTGCTGCCGCAGATGGCCGACGCCGCCGAGGTGGTGCGCCATGCCATCACGCTGCCCGGGCTGGTGGTGATGGCGCTGGTGCCCAACCGCAAGGGCGCGCAGGCCGCGCTGGAGGCCGGCGTGCAGAAGCTCACCATGCCGGTGTCTGCGAGCGTGGCGCATTCGCTGGCCAACGTGCGCAAGACGCCGACGGAAATGGTGGAGGAAGTGCGCGCCATCTCCGAGCTGCGCGACGCCATCGCGCCGCGCGTGAAGCTGGAGGCGGGCATCTCCACCGCCTTCGGCTGCACCCTGCAGGGCCTGGTGCCGGAAGACGACGTGATCCGCCTGGCCGCGCAATGCATCGAGGCCGGCGCGGACGAATCGGGCCTGTCGGACACCGTCGGCTATGCCAACCCCGCGCAGGTGCGCCGGCTGTTCAGGCGGCTGCGCGCGGAGATCGGCGTGCACGCGGGCGCCGCCCACATGCACAACACGCGCGGCCTGGGCATCGCCAACTGCCTGGCGGCGTGGGACGAGGGCGTGCGCACCTTCGACGCTTCGCTCGGCGGCCTGGGCGGCTGCCCCTATGCACCGGGCGCCTCGGGCAATGCCGTCACCGAAGACCTCGTCTTCATGTTCGAGGCCATGGGCGTGCGCACCGGCATCGACATCCAGAAACTCATCGCGGCGCGCGCGCCGCTCATGGCCGGCCTGCCGGGCGAGCCGGTCTACGGCATGACGCCGGAAGCCGGATTGCCCAAGGGCTTCGTCCAGGAACACATCGCACAACATGTCTGAAGCCAATCCCCTGCCGTACGCCGGCGTTCGCGTCGTCGAGTTCACCCACATGGTCATGGGCCCGACCTGCGGGCTGCTGCTGGCCGACCTCGGCGCCGAGGTCATCAAGGTCGAGCCCATCGAGGGCGACAACACGCGCCGCCTGCTGGGCTCCGGCGCGGGCTTCTTCCCGACCTTCAACCGCAACAAGAAGAGCATCGCGCTCGACCTGAAGAAGCCCGAGGGCGTGGAGGCCGCGTTGCGCCTGATCGCCACCGCCGACATCGTCAGCGAGAACTTCAAGCCCGGCACCATGAAGAAGCTGGGGCTGGACTACGACACACTGGCCAGGCTCAACCCGCGTCTCATCTACGTGAGCCACAAGGGCTTCTTGCCCGGCCCCTACGACCACCGCACCGCGCTCGACGAGGTGGTGCAGATGATGGGCGGCCTGGCCTACATGACCGGCCGCGCCGGTGACCCGCTGCGCGCCGGCACCAGCGTGAACGACATCATGGGCGGCATGTTCGGCGCCATCGGAGCGATGGCCGCGCTGCGCCAGCGCGAGCTCACCGGCAAGGGCTGCGAGGTGCAGTCCGCGCTGTTCGAGAACAACGTGTTCCTGGTGGCGCAGCACATGATGCAGTTCGCCGCCACCGGCAAGGCGGCCGACCCGATGCCCAGCCGCATCTCGGCCTGGGCGGTGTACGACGTGTTCACCGTGAAAGACGGCGAGCAGATCTTCCTGGCGGCCGTCAGCGACAAGCAGTGGGCCATCTTCTGCAAGGCCTTCGGCCTGGAGGACATGCTGGCCGATCCGCGCCTGAAGACCAACAACGACCGCGTGCTGGCGCGCGACTGGATGATGCCCATCCTGCGCTCGCACCTGGCGCACCGCAGCGCCGCCGAGCTGGCCGCCGTGTTCGAGCAGAACGAGCTGCCCTTCGCGCCCATCACCAAGCCGCAGGCGCTGTTCGACGACCCGCACCTCAACGCCACCGGCGGCCTCGCGCCGGTGCGCATGAACGACGGCAGCACGGCCAAGGTGCCGCTGATGCCGTTCACGCTGGACGGCGAACGCCCCGGCATCCGGCTGCAGCCGCCGCACATCGGCGAACACAGCCGCGAACTCCTCAAAGAAGTGGGCTACAGCGACGAACAGATCGCCGCGCTCGCAATGCACAACATCACCCTCGGAGACTGACCCCATGCAATCGATCACACGGCGCGCACTGCTCGCCTGCGCCGCGGCCGCGGCATGCCTGAGCGCCGCACCCGCCCTCGCCGACACGGCCTGGCCCGACAAGCCGGTGCGCCTCGTCGTGCCCTACACGCCCGGCGGCGCCACCGACATCGTGGCGCGGCTGATCGCGCAGAAGGTCATGGACGACACCAAGTGGACCTTCATCGTCGACAACCGCGCGGGCGGCAACGGCAACATCGGCATGGACGTGGTGGCCAAGGCCAAGCCCGACGGCTACACCATCGGCCTGGGCCAGACCGCCAACCTCGCGATCAACCCGACGCTGTTCCCCAAGATGCCCTACGACGCGCTGAAGGACCTGCTGCCGGTTGCCGTGGTGGCCTCGCAGCCGGTGGTGCTGGTGGTGCGCACGGAGGCGCCGTACAAGTCGCTGGCCGAACTGGTCGCGGCCGCCAAGGCCAGGCCGGGCGAGATCAAGCAGGCGCTCGCGGGCACCGGCACGCTGGGCCACATGGCCGGCGAGGTGCTCGCCAAGCGCGCGGGCTTCAAGGTGCTCAACGTGCCCTACAAGGGCGCCGCGCCCGCCATCACCGACCTGCTCGGCGGGCAGACCGACTACATGTTCGCCACGCCGCAGGGCGCGCTTTCGATGGTGAAGGGCGGCAAGCTGCGCGCGCTGGCCGTCACCTCGGCCAAGCGCCTGCCGGTGATGCCCGACGTGCCGACGGTGGGCGAGAGCTACCAAGGCTTCGAGGCGGTGGACTGGAAGGCCATCGTCGTGCCCGCCGGCACGCCCGCCGACATCGTGAAGAAGCTCAACGCCGCCATCGGCAAGGCGCTGGCCAGGCCGGCGACCATCTCGCAACTGCTGGCCGAAGGCAGCACGCCCGGCGGCGGCAGCCCGGAACAGGCGGCGCAGTACATCAAGGCCGAGCATGCGCGCTGGGGCGCGGCGGTGCGCGAGGCGGGCGTGCGGCCCGAATAAGGCCGCTTCCTTCGCGGGGCGGGGGGATATAGTTCCGCCCGCCATGGACCGCCTCAAGCAGCTCGAATCCTTCGTTTCCGTCGCGACCCGGGGCGGCCTCACCGCCGCGGCCAAGGCCGAGGGCGTGGCCCCGGCCATCATGGGCCGCCGGCTCGACGCGCTCGAAGAGCGGCTGGGCGTCAAGCTGCTGGTGCGCACCACGCGCCGCATCACGCTCACGCACGAGGGCAGCGCCTTCCTCGAAGACTGCCAGCGCCTGCTGACCGAATTCGCCAACGCCGAGGCCAGCGTGAGTGCCGGCGGCGTCAAGGCGAGCGGCCACCTGCGGGTGACGGCGCCGGCCGGCTTCGGCCGACGCCACGTCGCGCCGCTGGTGCCGCGCTTTCATGCGCTGCATCCGGAGGTGACGATTTCGCTGAACCTCAGCGACCGGGTGGTCGACGTCACCGGCGAGAGCTTCGACTGCGCGGTGCGCGTGGGCGACCTGCCCGATTCGTCGCTGGTGAGCGTGCGGCTGGCCGACAACCGCCGCCGCTGCGTCGCCACGCCCGACTTCGTGCGCCGGCACGGCAAGCCGAAGCATCCGGGCGAGCTTTCGCGCTTTGCCTGCCTCACGCTGTCGAGCGACGCCTCGCAGACGCGCGGCTGGGCCTTTCGCGTGACCACCGAGGCCGGCGCCCAGGAACTGATCCACCTGCGGCCCAGCGGCCCGCTCGATTGCTCCGACGGCCAGGTGCTGCACGACTGGTGCCTGGCCGGCCACGGCATCGCCTGGCGCAGCACCTGGGAGGTAGAGGCCGAGATCGACGCCGGCCTGCTCGTGCCGCTGCTCGACGAATTCGCCGCGCCGCCCAACGGCATCTACGCGGTGTTCGCGGGCGCCAAGCACCTGCCGCTGCGGGTGCGGCTGTGGCTTGATTTCCTCAAGGAGCAATACGGGAACCCGGAATTCTGGGGCGGAAGGGCCTGAGGGCAGGGGTGCGGCGGCACAATCTCTTCACATTTGAAATTCTGTTGACACGCTCCCCACGTTGACAGCGATCGAGGCTCCTTCGCGAAACACCGAGGAACCGGCTTTGCCGGGCCTCAGGTGTTGCCCCCGGTAAGGGGTTGGCGAAGCGACACGAAGTGCGCGCAGCCTGGGGGCGAGCCACATCCTTGAAAGTCACCGATGACGCTCGAAGCCATCCTCGCCTACCTGCACATATTGGCCATCCTGACGATGGTCGTGTTCATCTCCAGCGAAGCGGCGCTGTGCCGGGTGCAGTGGCTCAACGCAGCGGTGGTGGAGCGGCTGGCCAAGGTCGACATGGTCTACGGCATCGCGGCCATCGCCGTGCTCGCCACCGGCATCGCGCGCACCTGGTGGGGCATGAAGGGCACGGCTTGGTACTGGACCAACCCGCTGCTGCACGTGAAGCTGGGGCTGTTCATCATCGTCGGCGTGCTTTCGATCTTCCCGACGCTCACCTATTTCCGCTGGCGCAAGACGCTGCGCGCCACCGGCAAGCTGCCGGACGAGGCCGACATCAGGAAGACGCGCAAGCTGGTGATGGTGCAGGCGCACCTGATCGCGCTGATTCCGCTGGTGGCGGTGTTCCTGGCGCGCGGCTTCGGCAAATAGGAAGCCGGGACGAAAAAAAAGCCCGCGCGAGGCGGGCTTCTTCAGCGTCGGCGGTGAATCAGCCCTTGGCTGCGTCCGCTTCGCACTTCTTCATGAAACTGTTCTTGGCGGCGCCGGCCAGGGCCTTGCCGTTCTTGTCCACAGCCTTGGTGGCGCAGGCGGGAGCGGCGGCGGCCTTGGCGTCCTTTTCGCACTTCTTGACGAAGCTGGCCTTGGCGGCGCCGGCCAGGGCCTTGCCGTTCTTGTCGACAGCCTTGGCGTCGCAGCTGGCGCCGGCGGCCGGCGCGGCCATGGCGGCGGGGGCAGCCGCCGGTGCGGCGGCCTTGTCTTGCGCGTAGGCGCCGAAGGAGAGACAGGCGCCCAGGGCTACCAGGGAAAGGAACTTCTTCATGGTGATATGTCCTTGCAAGGTTGGTTGTGACGGTTGCCCCGCCCCGGGGCCGACCATCGTAACGGGCCAGGTTCACGATTGGATGACCATCGTCAACAGCTCCCGGGTTTGCCCCCGGTAAAATTCGCAGATGCTATTGGTCAAACAGGAGCTGCTCGCGGCGCTCGCGAACACGCTCGAATCCCTCTCGCCCGGCGCTGGCTCCAAAGCCGCGTTCGAGTCGCCCAAGGTGGCCGCCCATGGCGATTTCGCCAGCACGGCAGCCATGCAGCTCGCCAAACCGCTAGCGCGCAAGCCGCGCGAGCTGGCCGAACAGCTCAGCGCCGCCTTGCTCGCAACCCCCGCTTTCGGCCAATGGGTCGAGGCCATCGAGATCGCCGGCCCCGGCTTCCTCAACATCCGCCTGAAGACGGCGGCCAAGCAGCAGATCGTGCGCGAGGTGCTGTCGGCCGGCGAAAGCTTCGGCCAGCAGCCCGCAACCGGCGAGAAGGTGCTGGTCGAGTTCGTCTCCGCCAACCCGACCGGCCCGCTGCACGTCGGCCACGGCCGCCAGGCCGCGCTGGGCGACGCCATCTGCAACCTGCGCGCCTCGCAGGGCGAGAGCGTGTGGCGCGAGTACTACTACAACGACGCCGGCGTGCAGATCCAGACGCTGGCCAACAGCACGCAGCTGCGCGCGCGCGGCTTCAAGCCCGGCGACGCCGAGTGGCCCAGCGGCGAAAAGGCGCCGGCCTACAACGGCGACTACATCGCCGACATCGCCGAAGACTTCAAGGCCAGGAAGACCGTCAAGTCGGAAGACCGCGAAGTCACCGCCACCGGCGACATCGAGGACATCGACGCCATCCGCGAGTTCGCCGTGGCCTACCTGCGCCGCGAGCAGGACCTCGACCTGCAGGCCTTCCGCGTGCACTTCGACCAGTACTACCTGGAGTCGAGCCTCTACACCAGCGGCCGCGTCGAGGCCGCCGTGCAGAAGCTGGTGGCCGCCGGCAAGACCTACGAGCAGGACGGCGCGCTGTGGCTGAAGTCGACCGACTACGGCGACGACAAAGACCGCGTCATGAAGAAGCAGGACGGCACGTACACCTACTTCGTGCCCGACGTGGCGTACCACATCGCCAAGTGGGAGCGCGGCTTCCACAAGGTCGTCAACATACAGGGCACCGATCACCACGGCACCATCGCCCGGGTGCGCGCCGGCCTGCAGGCCGTGGGCGAGGGCATCCCCGAGGGCTACCCCGACTACGTGCTGCACACCATGGTGCGCGTGGTCAAGGGCGGCGAGGAGGTCAAGATCAGCAAGCGCGCCGGCAGCTACGTCACCCTGCGCGACCTGATCGAATGGACCAGCACCGACGCCGTGCGCTTCTTCCTGCTGAGCCGCAAGCCGGACACCGAGTACACCTTCGACGTCGACCTCGCGGTCACCAAGAACAACGACAACCCGGTGTACTACGTGCAGTACGCGCATGCGCGCATCTGCTCGGTGCTGGCGGGCTGGGGCGGCGACCGCGCCACGCTGGCGGGCGTCGACCTGTCGCCGCTGGAAAGCCCGGCGGCCCAGGCGCTGATGCTGCTGCTGGCCAAGTACCCGGCCATGCTCACCGCCGCCGCGCGCGATTTCGCCCCGCACGACGTCACTTTCTACCTGCGCGAGCTGGCCGCCAGCTACCACAGCTACTACGACGCCGAGCGCATCCTGGTGGACGACGAGAAGGTCAAGCTGGCCCGCCTGGCGCTGGTCGCCGCGACCGCGCAGGTGCTGCACAATGGCCTCGCGATTCTCGGCGTCAGTGCGCCGAGCAAGATGTGAACCACCCCACCATGAAGAAGACAACCAGACAACGCGGCAACATCGTCATCGGCCTGATCATCGGGCTGGTGCTCGGCCTGGGCGTCGCGCTGGGCATCGCGGTCTACGTGACCAAGGTGCCGATTCCTTTCGTGACCAAGACGCAGCGCGGCGGCGCCGAGCAGGACGAGGCCGAAGCCCGCAAGAACCGCGACTGGGACCCTAACGCGCCGCTGGCAGGCAAGGCTGGCGCGCCCAAGCCGGCGCCGGCCGCGGGCGGTCCGGTCAATCCCGTCACCGGCGAGCCGGCCACCACCGCCGTCGCGCCTGCCACCGCGCCGGCGACCACCGCGCCGCCCGTGCCCGTGGTGGTGCCCCCCACCGCCGCCAAGCCGCGCACCGCCCCCGCGCCCGCCGAGGCCAACGCGCTGCCGCCGTCGAACGACCCGCTGGGCGACCTGGCGCGCGCCCGCTCGGGCGGCGGCTCCGGCAGCACGACCACCGCGTCGGCCGCGCCCAGCAGCAACAGCAGCGCCGCCAGCAGCAGCTCGGGCGCCGACCCGTTCATGTACTTCGTGCAGGCCGGCGCCTTCCGCACCACCGACGACGCCGAGGCCCAGCGCGCCAAGCTGTCGCTGATGGGCGTCGAGGCCAAGGTCACCGAGCGCGAGCAGGCGGGCCGCACCGTCTACCGCGTGCGGGCCGGCCCCTTCAACAAGAAGGAAGACGCCGACCGGCTCAAGGAGCGCCTGGACGGCGGCGGTCTCGATTCGGCGCTCGTGCGGGTGCAGCGCTGAAGCCGCGGCGATCGATTGCCACCAATAGCCCTTAAGCTTCGCCGCGCGGTATCTGCCGCCACCATTCATCGCCTTGGGCGCGCCGCGGGCGGGGGAACTCCCCGCCGCGTGCCGGCTCAGTCTGCCGTACCAACTGGAGAACCCTTTCAATGAAACGTCGTGACTTTTCGCTGGCCGCCACCTCGCTCGGGCTGCTGTCCCTGGCCGCCAACCCGGCCCATGCCCAGGCGCGTGCGCCCAAGGCCGGCACCGAGTACCTGGTGCTCGACAAGCGCGTGCCCGTCGACGCGCCGGCCGGCAAGGTCGAAGTGGTCGAGTTCTTCTCGTACAACTGCCCCCATTGCAACGACTTCGAGCCGTCGCTCGAAGCCTGGGTCAAGTCGGCCCCCAAGGAAGTGGCGTTCCGCCGCATCCCGGTGCCTTTCGTGGGCAACGACGTCGAAGCCAAGCAGCGCCTGTACTACACGCTCGAGGCCATGGGCAAGGTCGACGAATACCAGCCGAAGGTGTTCAACGCGATCCACGCGCAGCGCCAGAACGTGAACGGCGACGCCAACATCATTGCCTGGGCCGCCGCCAACGGCCTCGACGCCGCGAAGTTCAAGGAACTGTTCACCTCGTTCGGCGTGGCCAGCAAGGCCAAGCGGGCTTCGCAGATGACCGATGCCTACAAGGTGGCTGGGGTGCCGGCGATGGCCGTGGCCGGCCGCTGGTACGTGGACGGCGAAACCGCCGGCAGCATGACCAAGGTGCTGCAGGTCGTGAACTACCTCGTGGGCGAAGCCAGGAAGGGCTGACCCGGGCTTTGCGCACCTCGTGGCGCCGCGCCTCATCCCCGGCCCGCTTCGGCGGGCTTTTTCATCTGTGCGTGCGGGTTGTCGCAATCAGCCGCATACAATGCCGAGCAAGTTTCGTGCCTCTATGACATTGCATTCTTACTCCACCACTCCCTTCCTGCGTCGCGTCGGCCGCCTGGCCGCCGCCGCGTTGCTGCTGGCCGGCCTTGCCTCGGGCGCCCTGGCCGAGACCGCCGACCGCAGCAAGCCGATGAACATCGAGTCGGATGCCATGCGCTACGACGACCTCAAGCAGACCAGCGTGTTCACGGGCAACGTGCTGGTAACAAAAGGCACGATCATCATCCGCGGCGCGCGGCTCGATGTCCGCCAGGACGCCGAGGGCTACCAGTACGGCGTGGTCACGGCGGCACCCGGCAAGCGGGCCTACTACAAGCAGAAGCGCAACGCCCCCGACGAGTGGATCGAGGGCGAGTCCGAAGTCATCGAGTACGACAGCCGTGCCGACAACGTCAAGTTCATCCGCAACGCGGAAATGCGCCGCCTGCTCGGTTCCACGCCGAACGACGTGAGCACCGGCGCCCTGATCGTCTACGACCAGAGCAACGACACCTACACGGTCAACGGTTCCACCGTGCCGCCGAACACCGCGGTCAACGCGTCGTCCCCGAGCGGCCGCGTCAAGACCATCCTGACACCCAAGGCCGCCACGGCGCCCGCGCCCGGCGCACCGGCCGGGGCCAAGCCGGCCGCGCCGGCAGCGTCCACGCCCGCGCCCGGCACGGGCCTGCGCTCGACCACCACGCTCGGTGGCGATGGAGAAACCCGCAAGTGATCGAAACCGCTGGAACCCAGGAAGCCAACGGCGCACCGGGCAGCCGCCTGGTGGCGCGCGGCCTGAAGAAGAGCTACGGCAGCCGCACGGTCGTGAAGGACGTCTCGCTCGACGTGCAGAAGGGTGAAGTCGTCGGGCTGCTCGGCCCCAACGGCGCCGGCAAGACCACCTCGTTCTACATGATCGTCGGGCTGGTGCGCGCCGACGCGGGCGAGATCACCATCGACGGCGAGCCCATCGCCCACATGCCCATCCACCGCCGCGCGCGCATGGGCCTGAGCTACCTGCCGCAGGAAGCCTCGATCTTCCGCAAGCTCACGGTGGAGGAAAACGTGCGCGCCGTGCTCGAACTGCAGCATGAGCCCGACGCGAGCGGCAAGCTCGCGCCGCTGTCCAAGCAGCACATGGAAGAGCGCCTGTCCGAACTGCTGGCCGACCTGCGCGTCGACCACCTGCGCGATTCGCCGGCGCTGGCGCTGTCGGGCGGCGAGCGCCGCCGCGTCGAGATCGCACGCGCCCTGGCCACCCAGCCGCGCTTCATCCTGCTGGACGAGCCCTTCGCCGGCATCGACCCGATCGCCGTCATCGAAATCCAGCGGATCATCAGCTTCCTGAAGGAGCGCGGCATCGGCGTGCTCATCACCGACCACAACGTGCGCGAAACGCTGGGCATCTGCGATCACGCGTTCATCATCAGCGACGGGCATGTGCTGGCACAAGGTACGCCCTCGGAGATCGTCGACAACGCCGAGGTACGCAGGGTGTACCTGGGCGAACACTTCCGCATGTAAGGAAGGGTCGGGTTCTCCACATGAAGCAAGGGCTGTCCCTTCGCGTCTCGCAGCACTTGGCGTTGACGCCCCAGCTGCAGCAGTCGATCAGGCTGCTCCAACTCTCCACGCTCGAACTGAGCCAGGAAGTGGAGCAGATGCTCGACGAGAACCCCTTCCTCGAGCGCACCGCGGAAGAAGCGGCGCGCGAGGAGTTCGGGCTCGACACCGCCGACGCGCCCGCGGCGCGCGATGACGGCAGTGACGGTGGCGACGGCGAGAGCGACTTCACCCCGCCGCCTGCCAGCACCTCCACCGTCTCGACCGAGACCAGCACCACCACCACGGCCGACTCCGACGGCCCCGCCGCCGAGATCGCCGAGCGCGAGCCCGACTGGGAAGGCGACGGCACCGTCGACATGGCGCCCGACGACAGCGAGTGGGGCAGCGACGCTCCCGCGCGCCAGAACAACCTGGGCGACGACGAGCGCGCCGACGCCACCGAACTCGCGCGCAGCCAGGAATCGCTGCAGTCGTTCCTGCACCGCCAGGCGCTGAGCCTGCGCCTGAGCGAGAACGACAGCGCCGCGCTGCGCTTCCTGATCGAGTCGCTCAACGACGACGGCTACCTCGAAGATTCCCTGCCCGCGCTGGCCTCGGGCCTGGCCGGCGACGACAACGACCAGTTCGACGACCTGGTGCACCACTTCCAGGTGGCGCTCGGCCTGCTGCAGAGCCTGGAGCCGGTGGGCGTGGGCGCGCGCGACCTCGGCGAATGCCTGAGCATCCAGCTGCGGGCGCTGGCCGCCGAGGACGACGACGAGGACGAAGAGCAGGCACAGGTCTACAAGACCGCCATCGCCATCTGCAAGCAGCCGATGGAACTGCTCGCGCGGCGCGACTTCAAGCGCCTGGCCACGCTCACCCGTAGCAGCGAAGAGCTGGTGCGCTCGGCGCTGCAGGTCATTGCGCGGCTGGAGCCCAAGCCGGGGCGCCGTTTCGTCGACGTCGAGCGCAACATCGTCATTCCCGACGTGATCGTCACCAAGACCGGACGCGGCACCAACGTCAAGTTCCGCGTCATGCTGAATCCCGAGGTCATGCCGCGCCTGCGCGTGCACGACATCTATGCCGGCGCGCTCAAGTCGCACAAGGGCGAGGGCAGCCAGGCGCTGTCGCAGCGGCTGCAGGAGGCGCGCTGGTTCATCAAGAACATCCAGCAGCGCTTCGACACCATCCTGCGCGTGAGCAACGCCATCGTCGAGCGCCAGAAGAGCTACTTCGTGCACGGCGAACTGGCCATGCGCCCGCTGGTGCTGCGCGAAATTGCCGACGAACTGGGCCTGCACGAATCCACCATCTCGCGCGTGACCACCGCCAAGTACATGGCCACGCCGTTCGGCACGGTCGAGCTGAAGTATTTCTTCGGCTCGGCGCTGGGCACCGAGACCGGCGGCAACGCGTCGAGCACGGCGGTGCGCGCGCTGATCAAGCAGTTCGTGAGCTCCGAGAGCATCAAGAAGCCGCTGTCGGACAGCCAGATCTCCGAGATGCTGAAGGAGCAGGGCATCGAGTGCGCGCGCCGCACCGTGGCCAAGTACCGCGAAGCCTTGCGCATCGCGCCCGCCAATCTGCGCAAGGCCCTGTAGAAAGCCTTCGATGAGCCGTCTCCCGATGTCGCGCTGGGGCCATTGGGTGATCGCTTTGCTGGCCGTGCTGCTGTTCAGCGGCTGCGCCACCCTGCCCGACGAGGCGCCGCGCCCGCCCACCAAGGCCATGGCCGTGTCGCCCGACACCGCGCTCGGCAAGCTCGCGATCGCGGCCCAGCCCGACCCCGACCTGAGCGGCTTTCGCCTGATGCCCGGCGGCGACTTCGCCTTCGCCACCCGCATAGAGCTCGCGCGCCGCGCCCAGCGCACGCTGGACGTGCAGTACTACCAGATCGAGAACGACGAGACCGGCCGCTACCTGCTGCGCACCCTGCGCGACGCCGCCCTGCGCGGCGTGCGCGTGCGGGTGCTCATGGACGACCTCTACACCTCGGGCGAAGACGAACTGCTGCTCGGCTTTGCCGCCACGCCGAATGTGGAGCTGCGGCTGTTCAACCCGTTCCCGGCCGGGCGCAGCAGCCTGGTCAGGCGCTTCGCGGCTTCGCTGTTCGACTTCAGCCGCGTGAACCGCCGCATGCACAACAAGCTGTTCGTCGCCGACGGCGCGATGGCGGTGGCGGGCGGGCGCAACATCGGCAACCAGTACTTCACGCGCACGGCGGGCGAGAACTTTCTCGACCTCGACACCTTCGTGACCGGCGCGCTCATTCCCCGGCTCGGCAGCCTGTTCGACCAATACTGGAACAGCACCTATGTGCGCCCCGTGCAGTCGGTGGTGGCGAGCAGCCTTTCGCGCGAGGAACTGCAGCGCCGCTTCGACGCCGCCACCGGCGCCGACACCACCCCGCCGCCGCCGCCGCCCGCGCCCAACGACCTGCTGGGCTACAGCCCGATCGCCGACGACCTGAACGCCGGCAGGCTGGGCCTGATCTGGACCCTGGCCGAGGCCTATGCCGACTCGCCCGACCGCGTGATCGGCAAGACCGCGTCGTACGGCGGCGTGCCGCTGCTGGACGTCGACAGCGTGCGCTACAACGTGGTCGAGCAGATGCGCCGCGCGCGCGCCGAGGTGACCATCGTCTCGCCCTACCTGATTCCGGGCGCCACGGGGCTCGAGGTGATGCGCGAGATCCGCGGGCGCGGCGTGAAGATCAGCGTGGTCACCAATTCGCTGGCCGCCACCGACGAGCCGCTGGTGCACACCGCCTACCGCCGCTACCGGCCCGACATGCTCAAGCTCGGCGCCGACCTGTACGAGCTGAGCTCCACGCGCACCCGGCGCAGCGTGCGGCTGGGGCTTTTCGGCACCACGGTCGGGCGGCTGCATGCGAAGTCGGCGGTGATCGACCGGCGCACGCTGTTCGTGGGTTCGATGAATTTCGATCCGCGCTCGGAATCGCAGAACACCGAGATCGGCCTGATCATCCACAGCCCCGAAATGGCGCAGCAGATGCTCAAGCTGCTCGACGTGCTCAAGCAGCAGGGCGCCTACCGGCTGCGCTTTGCCGAAGGCAGCAACGACGGGCGCATCGAATGGGTCAGCGACGACGCCGGCCAGATCACGGTGCTGCACGAGGAGCCCGATTCGGGCTTCTGGGACCGCACCATGCTCGAACTGCTGGCGCCGCTGACGCCCGAGAGCCTGCTCTAGGCCTGCTCCAGGCGCGGCCGGTGCCCGGTCAGTGGCCGCCGCGCAAGGCCGACCAGACCAGCCGCACCCCCAGCAGCCCCATCACGCCGCCGGCCGCGCGGTCGATCCAGGCCTTGTAGCGCAGGTAGGCCGAGCGCGGAGCCGCCGAGGAAAGCGCCAGCGCCACGATGGCGTACCAGCCGGTCTCGATGCAGAAGATCACGGCCGGCACTGCCAGCGCCAGCACCAGCGGCACCTCGCGCGGCAGGAAGGCGGCGAAGATGCTGGCGTAGACCACGGCCGTCTTCGGGTTGCTGACCTGGGTCGCCAGGCCCAGCAGGAAGGTGCGGCCGCCACGCCCCTGACGGACGGGGGAGTTACCCACATCGGGTGTCACGGCCAGTGGCTGGCGCGCGCCGCGCCAGATGCGAAAGCCCAGGTAGACGAGGTAGGCGCCGCCGAAGCCTTTTATCGCCAGGTAGAGCCCCGGCACTGCCAGGAACGCCGCCTGCAGTCCCGCAAGCGCCGCGATGGCGAAGACCAGTCCGCCAGCCCCCATGCCCAGCGCCGCAGCCAGCCCGTCGCCGCGCGAGGCCACGGCCGTGCGCGCCACCATCACGAAACTCGGGCCCGGGCTCATCGCGCCCACCGCCATCGCGCCGGCGATACCTAGCAAGGAAAGGGTGTTGTCCATCGGGGCTGCCTCTTGGTGGAAATTTGAAATGGGTGAATAGCGTGGAGAAAGTCACGCTGATCAACGACTGAAAAGTAAACTTTAAGTAGTACTCAAATTATGTTTTCGTTTACATTTTGTGTACCGACTTCCGCGGTGCACAAAAATGAAAAATCTTTACCTCCTGGCCATCTGGGCATTGATCCTGTCCTGTTTGCTGAGCTTCTTCTACTGGAGCGATGCGCCGCTGGCCGAGCAACTGCTGTTCGGTGCGGTGATGGCGGTGGCGATGGGTGCCTGGATGCTGGTCTTGCTGAATCTTCCGCGTGCCCTGATGGCCGCCCGCGACTGGCTGAAGTCCCCGAAGGACGACGGCGACGAACCGCTGGCCGCGAGCCGCCCCGGCAAGACCATCGTCAGGTAGGCGGGCCGGCAGGCCGCCAGCCACGGCGCCGGAAGCGCCTACGGCTGGACGTTGACCGCTTCCACCTGCACCAGCAGCTTCACCTTGTTCTCGAAGCCGAAGTTCAGTCCCCAGGTAATTCCCCAGTCGCTGCGTTCCACCGTGGTCTCGAAGTCGCCGCCGCACACCTGGCGGTTGATCAGCGGGCTCAGGTAGCAGTTGAAGCGCACCGCCTTCAGCGTCACGGGCTTCGTTTGCCCCATCAGCGTGAGCGTGCCCGGCACGTCGACCACCTTGTCGCCGCTGATGTCGATCCGGTCGGCCACGAAGCGGCCGGTCGGGAATTCCGCCACGTTGAAGAAATCCTTGCTCTGCACGTGGCGGTTGAGCAGGTCGACGCCGGTGTTGATGGAGCTGATGTCCATCGTGATGTCGACCTTGCCGCTGGTTCCGGTGCCGTCGATCTGCACCGAGCCGTCCTTGGTGCTGAAGCGCCCGCGGTTGGTGGTGGTGCCGTAGTGGCCCATCTCGTACATGACGAAGGTGTGCGTCGGGTCGACCACGTAGTTCGCGTTCTTCTTGGGCCCGCCCGCGGGCTTCACGGCCACGGGCGGCGCCGTGTAGTCCTGCGCCGCGGCGCTGCCGCAGAAGGCCGCGGCCGACAGCAGCGCGGCAAGGATGAGCTTTTTCTTCACGGCGGTGGCTGGGTGTTTCATGAAAGAGTGGGGTGAGTGAGCAGCGGCGCGGCCTGGCGGTTCTTCACAGCGGGCCCAGGCCCGCGATGGTGAGCTTGAAGCGCACCTGCACCTCGTTGGCGACCATCGAGGTGTCCGTCCATTCGCCGTCGCCGACCTTGTAGTCGAGGCGCTGGATCGTAAAGCTTCCGGTCGCCACCGCCTGGTTGCCGCCGGCGGGGGCGATGCCGACCGGCACCGTCACCGTTTTCGCGGTGCCCTTGATGGTGAGCTTGCCCGTCATCTCGAACTTGCCGTCGCCCAGCGCCTTGATCGCGCTCGACTGGAAGGTGGCCTGCGGAAAGTGCGCCGCGTCGAACCACGGCGCCTTGGGCAGTTCGGCGTCGCTCATCGGAATGCCGAAGCCGGCGCTGGCCGTGTCGATGCGCAGCGCCACGCTGCCGCCCTCGGGCTTCTTCGGGTCGAACGCGACCTGGGCGTCGAATTTCCTGAACGTGCCTTCCACCGGCACGCCCATCTGCTTGCTGACGAACACGATCTGGCTCTTGTCGGCGACCAGCTTCGCGGCCGGCGGCTCGGCGAAGGCGGCCATGCCCGGCGCAAGCGCCAGCAAGGCCAGGGGAACGAAAAGGTAACGGCGCTTCATCCGGCGGATTCCTTGCGTGGCGCGGGCCACATGCGTTTCAACAGACCGTCCCGGTCGATCCAGTGGTGCTTGAGCGCCGCCGCCACGTGCAGCAGCGTGACGCCCGCGAGCGTGAAGGCGCAGCCCTTGTGCAGCGGCTGCAGCACCGCCTCGGCGAAGGGCTGGTCGACCGGCATGAAATCGGGCAGCGGCAGCGCGCCGAACCACACCACCGGCACGCCCATTGCCGAGCTGTAGGCCCAGCCCGAGAGCGGCACCGCGAAGAACAGCAGGTACATCAGCGCATGGCCCGCGCGGTAGGCCGAGAGCTGCCACGGCGACATGGTGGCCGGCAACGCCGGCGGCCGGTGCCCGAGCCGCCAGGCCAGCCGCAGCGCCGACAGCAGCAGGATGGTGACGCCGGCCCACTTGTGCCAGCTGTAGAGCTTCAGGCGCAGGGGGGAGAACGGCAGCCCCGTCATGTAGAGGCCGACGCCGAGCGAGCCCGCGATCAGTGCCGCGAGCAGCCAGTGCAAGGCGATGGCGACGCCACCGTAGCGCAGGTTGCGCGGATCGGCGGGGAGGGAAGAAAGAGGAGTGGCGGTGGACATCGGGGCAGGTCCGGCGGCCTGTGCGCGGAGCATATATCGGAAGCCGTGACGCTGTTGCACGGCCCGTGCCAGCGCTGCAACGGCAGCGGCACCGCAGGCCGAGCCGGACGCCTTCAGCCCGGCGGCAGCGCCTTCAGCAGCACCCCGTGCAGCTCGTCCGGCTGCACCGGCTTGCGCAGCGCATGCCAGCCGCGCTCCAGCGCCAGGCGCTGGGTGGCCTCGTTGATGTCGGCCGAGATCAGCGCGATGGTGAGCGACGGCTTCTGCCGCTGCAGCCGTTCGGCCAGCGCGATGCCGTCGAGCGTGCCCGGCAGGCGGATGTCGCACAGCGCCGCGTCCAGCGCGCGCAGGTCGGCCAGCGCCAGCGCCTCGGCCGCGCTGGCGTAGACGCGCGGCGCCACGCCCCATTGCCGCAGCAGCGCCAGCAGGCTGTCGGCCACGACCGCGTTGTCTTCCACCACGAGCACGGCCAGCCCGGGCGGCAACGCGTTGTGTGCCGCCGCGCCGTTGCCGGCCTGCGGCGAGGGCAGGGCGCGCGTCACCGCCGCGCCGTCCGGCGCCGCCGGCAGCTCGAAGCTGAACACCGAGCCCCGGCCCGGCGCCGAGCGCAGCGCCACCTCGATGCCGAGCTGCGCCGCCAGCCGCCGAACGATCGCCAGGCCCAGCCCGTGGCCGCGCTGCAGGTTGCGCTCCACGTTGCCGATCTGCTCGAAGTCGTCGAACACCCGCTCCTGCGCTTCCGCCGGAATGCCGATGCCGCTGTCGCGCACCTCGATGCGCCAGGCGGGGCCGGCCTCGCGCCGGCGCGCCCGCACCGCCAGCAGCACGCGCCCGCGCGGCGTGAACTTGACCGCGTTGTCCACCAGATTGGCCAGCACGCGGCGCAGCGACACGGTGTCGGTCCAGGCAGCCGCGCCGGCCGGGCAGCGCACGCCCACGCGCCCGTTGCCCGCCTGCCGCGCCAGTTCCTGCAGCAGCGGGGCCAGCGCCACCGCCTCGGGCCGCAGCGGATCGACAGCGGCCTCGATGCGGCCGATTTCGAGCAGCTGGTTGGTCAGCCCCTCGAGCGCCTGCTGCGCGCGCGCCAGCGAGGCCACGGTGTGCTGCACCGCCGGCGTGTCGGCGCCGCTTTCCAGCTGCTGGCGCAGCACCTCGGCCTGCAGGCCGATGGCCATCACCGGCTGGCGCAGGTCGTGGTTGGCGGCAGAGAAGAAGCGCAGCCGCTCGGCCTGCGCCTGTTCGGAAGCGCGCAGCCCTGCCAGTGCCTGTTCGCGCAGGGTGCGTTCGTTGAGCCGCAGCCCGATGTTTTCCTCGAGCTGGCGGGAGCGCTCGGCCACCAGCTTCCACATCATCGCGATCAGGCCGATGCCGATGACGGCCACGGCCATCATTTCCGGCGAGCCCATCCACAAGCCCGTGACGATCACCGGCGCCAGCAGCAGCGTGATCGCCAGCTGCGTGGCCGGCGTATAGAACGACACCGAGAAGGCCGACGACAGCGTCATGCCCATGAGGATGAGGCCCAGCAGCAGCTGCTGGTCGGCGCGCCCGGGGTTGAACAGCAGGACGCCGGCCATGCCGTGCGCCAGCTCCCAGATGCCGGTGCGCAGCGTGTGCAGGCGCTGCGCCGCGCGCAGCGTGGCCGGGGTGAACGGCTCCGGCAGCCGCTGCGGGAAGAAACCGCGCAGTACCGTCACCATGGTGATCAGGCCGATCCACACCAGCGCGCGCGCCAGCGAGTACTGCCAGGCGAAGAGCGCCGCCACGCCGCAGTTGAGCAGGTACTGCACCAGCAGCACCGGGCCGATGGGCCGCACCGAGAGCCGCAGCACCTCGCATTCGATGGCGAAGCGGTCGCTTCCGGCGGCGATCGGGGCGGCGGATGCCGCCGGTGGAACGAGGATGGGGTTCATCGGCGAATCGACTATATAGAGAAGGGCTGTGACAAGGCGACAATGGAGTCCCCTAGTCGGGCTTCCCGATGGCCAACTTTCAGTGAACGATCTCTCCTTTTTCCTGCCTTGCGCCGCCGGCGTCGAGGAATTCCTCGCTCAGGAGGTGCACGCCCTGACCGGCCGTGCCGGGCAAGACCTGCTCACGCTGCGCGGCGGCGTGCGGGTACGCGCCGACTGGCGCGACGCCCTCAAGCTCAACCTGCACAGCCGGCTGGCGCAGCGCGTGCTGGTCGAGCTGGCCCATGCGCCCTACCGCAATGAAAACGATCTCTACGCCATCGCCAACGGCGTGGCCTGGGAGATCTGGTTCACCCCCAGGCAGACTTTCAAGATCGAGACCACGGCCCAGCACAGCCCGCTGCAGAGCCTGAATTTCGCCACCCTGCGCATCAAGGACGCCATTGCCGACCGCTTCCGCGCCAAGGCCAACGGCGTGCGCCCGAGCATCGAGACCCAGTGGCCCGACTGCCGCGTGTTCGCCCACCTGACCACCGACACCTGCACGCTGTACATCGACACCTCGGGCGAGCCGCTGTTCAAGCGCGGCTGGCGCCAGGACAAGGGCGACGCCCCGCTGAAGGAAACCCTGGCCGCCGCCATGCTGGCCGCCAGCGGCTGGTGGAACCCCGAGACCGGCGAAGTGTCGGCCCAGCCGCTCTACGACCCTTGCTGCGGCAGCGGCACCATCGCCATCGAGGCGGCGCAGATCGCGCGCGGCATCGCGGCCGGGTCGCTGCGGCGCTTCGGCTTCGAGAAGCTGCTGCCGTTCCAGGCGCATGTCTGGACCGCCATCAGGAAAGAAGCCGAGGCCGGCGCGCGGGACCACGGCGTCGCCATCTTCGGCTCGGACGTGTCGCACCGCATGGTCGACTTTGCCGAGCGCAACGCGGAACGCGCGGGCGTGGCGCAGGCCGTCGAGTTCCGCGGCGGCGACGCGCTGCAGCGCATGCCGCCGGTCGAGGCCGGCGTCATCATGCTCAACCCGCCGTACGGCGAGCGCATCGAGGTGGGCGGCGTGGCCGGCACCGGCCGCTTCGGCGCCCGCGAATCGGCGCAGACCGAGCAGGGCGACGGCGGTGAGTTCTTTCCCCAGCTCGCGGCCCACTGGAAGAAAAACTACGCCGGCTGGACCGCCTGGGTGCTCACGCCCGACCTGAAGCTGCCCAGGCAGATGCGCCTGAAGGAGTCGCGCCGCGTGCCGATGTGGAACGGCCCCATCGAATGCCGGCTGTTCCGCTTCGACATGGTCGCGGGCTCAGCGCGGAAGTGATTCTCCGGTGCCCTCGGGCCTGGGCGCCTGCTTCGGCCGAACGGCGCAGGCTGCATTGACCGTGCGCGCGGCCAGCTCGGGCGGCGCGCCGGGCAAGGTCACCGGGCGAACGTCGCCCGCCTCGAAATGCTTCACCTGGGCCGGTTCGCCCACGAAATTGGGCTGCGAGAAGTAGCTTGCGCTCACATAGCGGGCGCTGCGGGCGTCGCAATCGACCGTGGCGATGCCCTGGAAAGAGCGGAACCTCACGCCGTCGCGGTTCAGGCGCTCTGCCTGCAGGTTCATGCGCAGCGCCACGGTGCGGTGCGCGCCGTCGACCTCGATGCTGGCGGGATCGACCTGCACATAACTGCTGTCGGCGTCCCCGGGCGTGCCTGTGAGGGTCAGCCACTCGGCCCTGACACCCGCCGAGGCGAGCAGGACAAGGCAGAGCAGCGGTATTCGTTTCATGAAGGAGGCGTTGTCCGAGGAAGCGTTTGGCAAGACGGTATTCTCGCGTACCGACCCGACGCGGACCTGACACCGACCCCGCATGGTGCAACATCGCCCGCATTTGCTGAACATTCCATGACGTTGACAGAACCCGGCCCCGTGGTCATCGACACCAACATCGCGCTCGATCTGCTCGTCTTCGAAGACCCCGCCTGGGTCCCCCTGACCGAGCGGCTGGCCGCGGGCGAGCTGCGCTGGCTGGCCACGGCCGCCATGCGCGTGGAGCTCGAACGCGTGCTGGGCTACCCGCTCATCGCCAGGCGCATGGCGCAGCGGGAACTGCAGGTGCCGGCGGTGCTGGCCGATTTCGACGCGCGCGTGCGCATGGTGGAGGGCGTTCCGCCGCGCGCGCCCTGCGTGTGCAGCGACCCCGACGACCAGGTGTTCATCGACCTGGCCGTGGCGCACGGCGCCCTGCTGCTGAGCAAGGACAAGGCGGTGCTGTCCATGAAGAAGCGGCTGGCGCTGCGCGGCGTGGCGGTGCGGGCGGCGTTCACGGGCTAGCGGCGGGTGTCGCGAAGTTTCTGCGCCGGGTATCAATTGACAACCTTCCGGCTGTCGAAAGTCGCAGGAGGCGCGGTAGATTTTGGGCTCCCGCCTTTGCCATTGCCCGGAACCCCATGCAGCCATCTTTTGCGACTCTCTGGTCGAACCATCCGACGATCAAGGGTGACGACGCCTTACTCGACAGGGACGCCTACAAGGATCAATGTGCCATCAACGTGGGTGCTGCCTTCATCCGGTCGAGCCTGCGCATGGAGAGCTTCCGAGGTGTCTACTCCTGGCAGAAGGACAGTCCGAAGTACCCGATCAGGGCGCAGGAGTTGGCGAATTGGCTGGACTCTGGCAAGTCGGGCCTCATGGCCCGTACAGAGAAATACACGGGCAAGGAAGGCTTCGACAAAATTGCAAAGCGCACCGGGATCGTGTTCATCCAGAACTACTGGGGCGAAGGGAGGCAGGGTGATCACATCGATCTTTGGAATGGGGCGCGGCTAACCAAACGGTCGTCTTGGTTCTTTATTCAGTGGCACATTTCTTGGGAAGGAGTCATCACCGATATGCGTCGAGCAGAAGCCATATGGTTTTGGCCAGTCCTATGAAACTATTGCTACGACTGCTCAGCGTTGTGGCTGGCGCACTGGCACTCAGTTTTCTGGTTGCAGCGGGCCTGCTGATGCCCATCGGGCAGTGGTACGAAGCGAACCAAGCCCGGAGTTTCGACGACGTGGCCGATGCTTATGTTCTCTCTCTTGCGGTGCAAGCGATTGCCGCTGTCGTGGGCGGGTGGCTCGGCGACTGGATGTTCCGCAAGTGGCAGCGGCGGAAGCTCGAGCGTCGATAGCTTCTTCGGGTTCTTGTTATGAGCTTGGTCATCCGCATCCTCTCCATCGTTGTCGGAGCGATCGCGCTCGGCTCAGTCTTCTACAAACTCATTGGCCTCGCAGGCCATTGGTACGAACTCAAATTTGCGAAGAACGATGACGATCTGGGGCAAGCCTATATAGCTGCGCTCGCCGTTCAGCTTGTTGCTTTGCTGGCGGGCGGCTTGCTTGGGGATTGGGCATTCCGCAAATGGCAGCACAAGCGGCCCGACCGCGAGCAGCTTCCCTGACTGACGACGACTTCGGCTAGTTCTGCAGTACAGCCGGGGCCGCCAGATGCCACCGCCCCAGCAGCCGCGCCACAGCCCGCACCCGCTGCGTATCCCGCCCCCAGCGCCGGCTGGCCGGCAGCTTCTGCGCCCACTTCATGCGCCGTGCCGCGTTCGCGATGCGCTCGCGCACTTCCTCGCTCACGCCGGCCAGCGCCGCATGCCAGTGCTGGCCCGCGGCCTGCGGTGCGGCGGCCTCCAGCATCATGGCCGTCGAGTGCAGGTAGCTCAGCCAGTCGCGGGCCTGGCATTCCGCCAGCGTCATGACTTCGGCCGGGTCGTCCTCGAAGTCGATGTAGCCGATCACGCCATCGGGGCACTGCACGAGGTTGCGGTCGAAGGCCTGGCTCAGGTGCTGGCCGCGCACGTGCACGGCGGCGATGGCGGCCAGGCCCTCGCGCCATACCGCCAGCAGCGCGGCGGGGCCGGCGGCGGCGGCCTGGTCGAGCCGCTCCTGCAGCACCACGGTCGCGCGGCCGCTTTCGCCGAGGTCGGAGATCAGCAGGCCGTCCGCCTGCTGCGCCAGCACGGTCGGCACGCGCAGGCCCGCGGCCGCCAGCGTCTTCAGGCGCCGGGCCTCGGTTGCGATGGCCGCTTCGCCGCCCGGGTTGGGCACCGGCTTGATGATGTCCAGCCGCGCCATGCGGGCCACGGCGGCCATCACGCGGTAGCCCCACTTGCCGTGCCGGGGGCCGGCCTTCTTGAGCCACACGCGTTCGCTGCCGAAGCGGTGGCTGGCCACGTTCTTTTCCTGCCGGGGCAGGGTGACGCGCAGGAACTCCGCGTAGTCGCCGGGAGCCGGCGTGCGCGCAAGCGCGTCGAGGGGCGCGGGCGCCGAAGCTGCGCCCTTGCGCGATTGCAGGCGCGCGTTCGCGCCTCGTTTCAGTGGATTCATGCGGCCATTGCGAAGCCCGACACCAGCCCTTGCGGGCCCTGCGTCACGGGCTGGAAACTCTCTGCACTGGCCAGCGGCCAGTAGGTGCGGAAAACATTGTGCTGCGCGTCGAGCGGGCCGAGCAGGGCGCCCGGCTGCACCTGCATCACCAGGTTGCTCAACAGGCGCACTTCGGTGTCGGAAATGCGGCGCACGATGTGGTGCGCGGTGATCTGCTGCGGATGGTCGAGGCCCGCGGCCTGCACCAGTTCCTGCAGCGCATGCAGCGTGCTGCGGTGGAAGTTGCGCACGCGGTCGGCCTTGGTCGGCACCACCAGCGCCTGCTGGCGCAGCGGGTCCTGCGTGGTCACGCCGGTGGGGCAGTGGCCGGTGTGGCAGCTCTGCGCCTGGATGCAGCCCAGCGCCATCATGAAGCCGCGCGCCGCATTGCACCAGTCGGCGCCCAGCGCCATCATGCGGGCCACGTCGAAGGCGGTGATCACCTTGGCGGCGCAGCCGATCTTGATGCGGTGGCGCAGGTTGACGCCCACCAGCGTGTTGTGCACCAGCAGCAGGCCTTCCTGCAGCGGCGCGCCCACGTGGTCGCTGAACTCGACCGGCGCCGCGCCGGTGCCGCCCTCGGCGCCGTCGACCACGATGAAGTCGGGCGTGATGCCGGTGGCCTGCATCGCCTTGACGATGCCGAACCACTCCCACGGATGGCCCAGGCAGAACTTGAAGCCGGTCGGCTTGCCGCCCGACAGTTCGCGCAGCCGGGCGACGAAATGCATCATTTCGGTCGGCGTGGAGAACGCGCTGTGCGAGGCGGGCGAAATGCAGTCCACGCCCACCGGCACGCCGCGCGCCGCCGCGATCTCGGGCGTGACCTTGGGCGCCGGCAGCACCCCGCCGTGCCCGGGCTTGGCGCCCTGGCTCAGCTTGATCTCGATCATCTTCACCTGCGGGTCGCGCGCGTTGGCGGTGAAGCGCTCTTCGCTGAAGGTGCCGTCGTCGTTGCGGCAGCCGAAGTAGCCCGAGCCGATTTCCCAGATCAGGTCGCCGCCGTGCACGCGGTGGTGCTGCGAGATGGAGCCTTCGCCGGTGTCGTGCGCGAAGCCGCCCATCTTGGCGCCCTGGTTGAGCGCGAGGATGGCGTTGGCCGACAGCGCGCCGAAGCTCATGGCCGATATGTTGAACACGCTGGCGCTGTAGGGCTGCGTGCAGACCTGTGCCGGATCGGCGTCGGCCGGCTGCGGCGTGCCGCCGATCACGATGCGGAAATCGTGGTTCGCGAGCTTGGTGGGCTGCATCGAGTGGTTGATCCACTCGTAGCCCGCGGCGGTCACGTCGAGCTGGGTGCCGAAGGGGCGGTTGTCGGGGTCGCCCTTGGCGCGCTGGTAGACCAGCGAGCGCTGGGCGCGCGAGAAGGGCGCGGCCTCCGAGTCGCTCTCGATGAAGTACTGCCGCATCTCCGGCCGGATGAACTCCAGCAGGAAGCGCAGGTGGCCGATGACCGGGTAGTTGCGCAGGATGGCGTGGCGCGTCTGCCGCAGGTCGTGTACGCCGGTACCGGAAAGTACCGCAAAGATGGCCACGCCGACCCAGGCGAGCCACAGATGCGGCGAAACCAGCACGAAGGCGAGGCACGCCACGAGACCGGCCACACACAGGGCGAAGGCGCTGTAGCGCGCCGGAAACGGAATGATCGTGGGCATAGAAATTAGTGTCGGCCGGAGCCTGCTGCATCATAGAGGGCTGTTTCCACCTTGCCATGACGACCATTCCCGACCCCACACCGGCCGCTTCGGCCACTCCCGCACCCCTCGGCCCCGACGATTTCGACGCGCTCGACCAGGCGCTCGACGCCATGCGCGAACACGACGAGGAAATTCCCCAGTGGGAGTTCTGCGAGGGCTTCATGGCCGCGCTGATCTGCACCCGCCGCCCCATCATGCCTTCCGAGTACTGGCCCGTGCTGCTGGGCGACAGCTTCTCGTCGGCCAAGCACATGGAGTTCGTCTGGAACTGGAAGCGCCGCTGGATCGAGATCGAGGAAGGCCTCGACGCCCCCGTCGAGACGCTCGACGACGAACGCAGCTGGCAGCCCGAGGTGCTCGACACCCGCGGCGCCATCGCCTCGCTGCCCGAGGCAGAGCGCGCCGAAGTCGCCGGCGAAGCCATTCCGTCGTTCGCCCAGGTGTGGGCGCTCGGCTTCATGTACGCGGTGGAGAACTGGCCCGAAGACTGGGCCGCGCCGCGTGACAAGGAAGCCGCGCAAATGCTGAACGACGCGCTCGACAACATCGTCGCGCTGACCGAGGACGACAACGCCAAGCCCACGGTTTCCATGTACAGCGAAGACGGCCCGCCCAGCGTGAGCCAGCAGCGCCTGGACGATTTCGGCGCCGCCATCTGGGCCGTCTACGACCTGCGCCAGCTCTGGAAGAGCCTGGGCCCGAAGGCCGAGACGATCCGCAAGGAAGCCACGCCGGGCCGCAACGACCCGTGCCCCTGCGGCAGCGGAAAAAAATACAAGAAGTGCCACGGTGAGTGAGCGGGGCGTTTTCGAGGGGCGTTGTTCTTCGTGGCGCGATCGCGCCGACGGGGTACCTTGCTCCGCGAATGTCCCCCGGCCTTCGGCCTCCTCCTTTATTTCGCTGCGCAAGGCACCCCA
>NZ_JBXASW010000031.1:0-65400 GCF_058809745.1 Variovorax sp. MPBD4-3 | reverse complement strand
GCAGCGAAATAAAGGAGGAGGCCGCAGGCCGGGGGACATTCGCGGAGCAAGGTACCCCGTCGGCGTGAGCGCGCCCCACGTCAGTCCTCGATCCCACGCTGCGCAGGAATCCCAGCCTTGAAAGCGTGCTTCACCAGAGTCATCTCGGTCACCGTGTCGGCCAACTCGATGATCTCCGGCGGACAACGGCGCCCCGTCAGCGCCACGTGCACATGCCTGGGCCGGTCACGCAAAGTCTCGAGCACGCCTTCGAGCGGCAGCCAGCCGTAGATCAGCGGATACGTGATCTCGTCCAGCACCACGAGAAAAAACTCGCCCGACATGATCGCCGCCTTCGCCTTCTCCCAGCCGTCGCGCGCAAGCTGGCCCGAGCGCTCCAGGTCCTGGCTCTTCCAGCTGAAACCGTCGCCCAGACCCTCGATCGGAATGCCGATCTGCTCGAACATCCGGTGCTCGCCGAATCGGGCACTCGGCACCTTCATGAACTGGTAGATCTTCACCGCCTTGCCACGGCCATGGGCACGCAACGCGAGGCCGAAGGCCGCCGTGCTCTTGCCCTTGCCGTCGCCGGTGTTGACGATGACGATCCCTCGGCGTTCGCCCTCGGGCTTTTCGTAAGGCTTCTCGCTGGGGGGTGTTTCGATCTGCATGATTCTTCGGTTCGTGTGTGTGTTACTGCGGCAGCGCGATCCACTGGTCCGCGACGCGGTGCACGCGGATGCGGTGGTCGAACACCTGCTCCAGCGCCGCATGGGTGGCCGGGTCGCCGCAGGTGCCGTGGTGCGCCACGCGGCCAAGGTTCATCACCACCAGTTCGTCGGCGGCCAGCGCCATCGGCAGTTCGTGCAGCACGCTGACCACGGTCTTGCCCTGGCCGACGAGGGCGCGCACGGTCTGCATCCAGTCGGCCTGGTGCGGCGGGTCGAGATTGGCGAGCGGCTCGTCCATCAGCAGCAGATCGGCCTCGACCGCGAGCGCACGCGCCAGCAGCACGCGCTGGCGCTCGCCGCCGGAGAGCTGGCCCAGCGGGCGGTCGCGCCAGTCCCAGGCCTGGGTGGTGCGCAGCGCGCGCTCCACCGCGTCTCGGTCGGCCGCGCTGGGCGCTGCCAGCCAGCGCTGGTGCGGCAGCCGTCCGAGCATGGCGATGTCGTAGACCATCAGGTCGTCGGCGCTGCCCTCGCCCGTGCCGCTCTGGCCGAGCCAAGACAGCCGCTGCGCCCGCACGCGCGCTGCAATCTTCGCCTGCGGCTCGCCGAACAGCCGCACCTCGCCGCGATGCGCGAGCAGTCCCGCCAGCGCCTTGAGCAAGGTCGACTTGCCCGCGCCGTTCGGCCCGACGATGCTGGTCCAGCGGCCGGAAGCGAGCGCCAGGTCGATACCGTGCAGCACCTCGGCGGCGCCGAGGGTGGCGCTCAGGCGGCGCGCTTCGAGCGCCGGTGCGTTGTTCATGCCACGCCCCCGCGGGCGCTGCGCCGGTGCATCAGCCAGAGCAGGTAGCTGCCGCCCAGCACCGCCGTGAGCACGCCCACCGGCAGTTCCTGCGGCGCGATCAGCCAGCGCGCCAGCAGGTCGGCCGACATCAGCAGCAAGCCGCCCATCAGCGCCGACAACAGGATGAGCCGCGCATGCGTGGTCTTGACCACCGAGCGCACCAGGTGCGGCGCCGCCAGGCCGACGAATGCGATCAGCCCGGTCTGCGCCACTGCCGCGCCGGTGGCCAGCGCGAGCACCACCACCAGCGCCGCGCGCATCGCGCCCAGCGGCAGGCCCAGGCTGCGCGCTGTGGCCTCGCCCAGCGCCAGCCCGTCGAGCACCGGCGCCAGCGCCCAGCCGAGCAGCAGGCACACCGCGCCGACCATCGCCATCACCGCGCAGGCGCTCCAGCCGACCAGCCCGGTGCTGCCGAGAATGAAGCCCTGGATGGCCTGAAGGATGTCGGCCGAAGCGATGGTGATGAGGTCTTTGGCGGCGCCGAGCACCACGCCGACGATCACGCCCGCGAGCAGCAGCCGCAGCGTCTGCTGCACGCCGCGCGCGAGCAGCAGCGTGAGCATCACCGCCACCACCGCGCCGATGAAGGCCGCGCCAGTGAGCCCGAGCCGCATCACCCATTGCGTGCTGGCGGCCGAACCGCCGAACATCAGCAGCGCCAGCGCCACGCCCAGCGATGCACCCGAGGCGCTGCCCAGCAGGTACGGGTCGGCCAGCGGATTGCGGAACAGCCCCTGCGCCACCGCGCCCGCCAGCCCGAGCAAGGCGCCGGCCAGCCAGGCGCCGAGCGTGCGCGGCAGGCGGATGTCCCACACGATCTGCAGCGCCACCGGGTCGTGCCGTGCCGACAGCAGGCTCTCGAAGCCGGTGCTGCCGATGCCCAGGCCCAGCAGCATCGCCCCCGCGCCCAGCACCAGCAGGCCGAAGCCCAGCAGCAGAACCCGCCGCAGGTGCGCCGTGTGCCTGTGCGCCGCGCTCACCGCTTGCCGCCCTTGTCGCCCAGGCACTGCGCCATGAGGCGCGCGGCCTCGTCCATGCGCGGGCCGGGCCGCACCAGCACGTCGGACTGCTCGGCGCTGAAGCGGCAGATGCGGCCTTCGCGCACCGCGCGGATGCCGGCCCAGCCCGGGCGCTGCTCCAGCCCCTGCGCGCTGCGCACGCTGACCATGATGATGTCGGGATTGGCGCGCACCACGTATTCGGGGTTGAGCTTGGGAAACGGGCCGAGCGAAGCCGGCACGATGTTCTTCGCGCCGAGCCGGGTGAGCGTTTCGCCGATGAACGACGACTCCCCCGCCGCGTAGGGCGCGCTGTTCACTTCGAAGTACACGCGCAGGCCCTTCGCGCTCGCGGGCAGCGACTGCGCGGCGGCCGACACGCTGGCGTCGATCACGCGCCAGACCCTGGGTGCCTCGTGCGTGCCCAGCACCTGGTCGAGCTTGTCGAGCACGCGCCGCACGTCGGCATGGCTCTTGGGCTCGAGCACCAGCACCTTCACGCCCAGCGCCTCGAGCCGCTGGGTGACGCGCGACGACTTGGCGAGCAGCACCGCGTCGGGCTTGAGCGCGACGATGGCCTCGACGTTCGGGTCGAGCCCGCCGCCGACTTGCGGCAGCGCCTTCACCTGCTCGGGCGAATTGGAATAGCGGTCGATGCCCACCAGCCGGTCGCAGGCGCCGAGCGCGCAGACCGATTCGGTGAGCGAAGGCAGCAGCGTGACGATGCGCCGCGGCGGCTCGCGCAGGCTCACGGTCACGCCGCGCTCGTCGACCACGTCGAGCGCGTGCGCCGCCAGCGCGAACAGCGCCAGGCCGAATGCGGCCAGCGGAATGCGGATCTTCCTCGCGCTCATGCGGCGGGGACCTTCAGGCTCAGCGGCAGGCCGGCCGCCATGAGCGTCACGCGGTGGCAGGCGGCGGCCACGTCCTGGTTCAGGCGGCCCAGCGCATCGACGAATGCGCGCGTCTCGCGGCCCAGCGGAATCACGCCGAGGCCGATCTCGTTGCCCACCAGCACCACCGGGCCGCGCGCTTCGCGCAACGCGACCATGAGCATGCCCATGTGCGTGGACGGCGTGCGCGTGGGAGGGCGGGCATCTTCGGCGGGCATCGGCATCAGCAGGTTGGTGAGCCAGAGCGTGAGGCAGTCGACGACCACCAGCGTGTCGGGCGTGCTCTGCGTGACCACGGCACGCGCGAGCTCGATCGGTTCCTCGATGGTGCGCATGCCGGGCACGCGCTCCGCACGGTCGGCCTGGTGGCGCACGATGCGCTCCTGCATCTCGTCGTCGTACGCCTGCGCGGTGGCGATCATCACGGCACGGCGGGTGCGCGGGTCGGCGGCGAGCCAGTCGGCGGCGCGCTGCTCGGCGCGGCGCGACTTGCCGCTCTTCTGGCCGCCGAGGATGAACTCGTGCTCAACAGTCGCGGGCTTGATCATGGTGGGCATGGCTTTGCAACTCGGTGGGCATGGCGCCGAAAAGTCGCGCGGTGGCTTCGGGGCTGGAAGCGAACCACGCATGGAAATAGCTGGCGCGCACAGGGCCGTGCACGTAGAGCGCCTCGCCGCCCTGCGCGCCCACGGCCTGGGTCGTGCCTGGCCGGGCGGTGCGCGCGACGGGCGCGAGCGGTGTCTCGCAGCGCGAATAGTGGAAAGTGTGGCCGCGCAAGGCGTGGCTGCCGAGCTGCAACTGCTGCGGGCCGAGGCCGGCCAGCCGCTTCTGCATGGTCACCCTGCCCGGCAGCAGGCCCCACAGGCGATGCACGTTGCCGGCCTCCGCGTCTTCATGCGTGGCCAGCTCTTCGAACAGCGCCATCATGCCGCCGCACTCGGCCCATACGGGCTTGCCGGCCGCCACATGGGCAACCAGCGCGGCGCGCATCGGTTCGCAGCGCGACAGCGCCTCGGCGTGCAGCTCCGGGTAGCCGCCGGGCAGCCAGACCGCATCGCAAGCGGGCAAGGCGTCGCCCGCGAGCGGCGAGAAGAAGGAAAGGCGCGCCCCCAGTGCGGTGAGCACGTCGAGGTTCGCGGGGTAGATGAAAGAGAAGGCGGCATCGCGTGCGATGGCGATGGTGCGGCCGGCCAGCAGCGGCTGCATGTTCGCGACATGCGGTGCGGCATCGAAGCGCACCTGCGGCAGTTGCGCGATGTCCATCTGCCCCAGCGGCGTGCCGGCCAGCACGTCGGCCACGGCGTCGAGGCGCGCCATCGCGTTGCCCAGTTCGTCCGCCACCACCAGCCCCAGGTGCCGCTCCGGCAGCGTGAAGTCCGCGTCGCGCGGCAAGGCGCCGAGCCATTGAGAAGGCTCGCGCAGCGCGTCTTTCAGCATGCCGGCATGGCGCTCGCTGCCCACGCGGTTGGCCAGCACGCCGGCCCACGGCAGGCCGGGCCGGAAGTTCTGCAGGCCGTAGGCCAGCGCCCCGAAGGTGCCGGCCATGGCATGCGCATCGATCACGGCCAGCACCGGCAGGCCGAAGCGCACGGCCAGGTCGGCGGCGCTCGGCGTGCCGTCGAACAGGCCCATCACGCCCTCGACGATCAGCAGGTCGCAGTCGGCCGCCGCCGCACGCAGGCGCTCGCGGCAGTCGGCTTCGCCGGTCATCCAGAGGTCGAGCGAATGCACCGGCGCGCCGGTGGCCAGCGCGAGCCAGAGCGGGTCGAGGAAGTCGGGCCCGCACTTGAAGGCCCGCACCCGCCGGCCCTGCCGCGTGTGCAGCCGCGCGAGCGCGGCCGCGACCGTGGTCTTGCCCTGCCCCGAGGCCGGCGCGGCCACCAGCACCGCGGCGCAGGCGGCCGCCGCGGCACCGGCGGTGTCGCTTGCTTGCGAGGGGTTGCTTATTGCGGCGTCCACTTGAGACCGACGTACGCGGTGCGGCCGGCGGTGGCGTACAGGCGTGCGTACTGGTAGTCCTTGTTGCCCACATTGTCGACCCGCGCGATCAGGTTCAGGTCGCGCGTGATCTGCCTGCTGGCCGACAGGTTCAGCACGGTGTAGCCGCCGAGCTTGACGCTGTTGGCGGCGTCGTCGTAGCGGCGGCTCGAGGTCTGCACCTCGGCGCCCAGCGTCCAGCCGGCGACGCGCCAGTCGGCACCGAAGGTGGCGTGGCGCTGCGCGCGGCGAGCCAGCAGGTTGTGCGTGCCGAGGTCGCGCGGGTCCTGGAAGTCGAGCGAGGTGCGCAGCGTGACGTCGCCGATGCGGTGGCCGCCCGACAGCGTGACGCCCTGGTAGCGGGCGCGCGCCGTGTTCCTGTAGCAGCCGAAGGAGGAGGCGCAGCCCTTGGCGGTGCCGTCGAAGCTGATCAGGTTGCGCACCTGGTTGTTGTAGACCACGATGCCGGCGTGCGAGGCGCCTTCGGTGTACTGCAGGCCCAGTTCGACGTTGCGGCTGGATTCGGGTTGCAGCGTGGCCAGGCCGTATTCGCTGAAGCGCTGGTAGAGCGTGGGCACGCGGAAGGCGGTGCCGGCCGAGGCCGTGAAGCGCAGCGACGGCGTGATGGCATAGCCGTAGGCGGCGCTGCCGGTGGTCTTGCCGCCGAATTCGCTGTCGCGGTCGTGGCGCACATGCAGCTGCAGCGAGTGCGGGCCCTGCACGAAGCCGTAGCCCAGCGACAGCGCGTCCTGCGCGCGGTCGCGCGACAGCAGCTTCGAGCTGGTGGTGGGCGCGTTGTCGAGTGCGTCTTCGCGGCGCTCGAGGGTGGCCGTCACCAGGTGCGGGCCGAAGCGGAATTCGTTCTGGAACAGGTAGCCGCGCAGGTGGGTTTCAGTTCGGTAGAACGAAGGCTGCGTCTTGTAGACCGATTGCGAATCGGTGATCTGCACGCGGGTGCTGTACACATCGTTCCACTTGGCCGACCAGGTGAGGCCGGCGGTGCGCAGCGTGTTGTTCGCGATGTCGTTGGCGAACAGGAACGGCAGCTTGGTCTTGTACGACACGGTGGCGTCGTAGCCGGCCTTGATGTCGCTCGCGAGCAGCGTGGCGTCGATGCGCTGGTCGGGGGTGATCTGGAAGCCCAGTTTCACGTTGCCCGAGGTGCTGTTGTAGCCGTCGCGATCGGGGCTGGTGAAGCCGTCCTTGACCACGTTGCGCTTGACCACCGGCTGCACGTTGTAGCCCTTGCTCTCTTCATGTTCGACACCGAAGGAGTAGTCGAACAGGCCTGACTTTCCGCTCACGCCGCCTTCGATCTTGCGCAGGCCGTAGCTGCCGAAGCCGATGCCCGCGTAGGGCGAGACGCCCTCTTCGCCGCGCTTGGTGAAGAGCTGGATCACGCCGCCGACGGCATCCGAGCCATACACCGCGGCGGCCGGGCCGCGCAGCACTTCGATGCGGTCGATCTGCGACAGCGGAATGCCTTCCCAGCCGGCGCCGCCGGTCGACTGCGAGTCGATGCGCACGCCGTCGAGGTAGACGGCCGTGAAGCGCGTTTCCGCGCCGCGGATGTACAGGCTGGTGGTGTTGCCGATGCCGCCGGTGCGCGAGATCTCGATGCCGGGCAGGCGCGCCAGCACGTCGGCCACGCCGGTGGCGCCGCTGCGCTCGATGGTCTGGCGGTCGATGATCGACACGTCGCCCACCAGGTCCGACAGTGCCTGCGGCGTGCGGTTGGCCGTGACCACCGTCTCGCCGAGGGTGGGCGCTTCTTGCGCATGGGCCGGGCCGCCGAAGGCGGATGCCAGCGCCAGCGGCAGGCAGGCGAAGCGGAGACGGCGCGCGGGAGCGCGGCCACGGAAAACGGAAGCGTGGGAAATCATGAAATGTGCCGAACGAACGTCAATGCCCCGTGCCGGCTTCCCCGCCGGCACCTGGGCGCAATGGCTGCCTCGCGCACGGATTCTTTTTTCCGTGCATGCGGCAGCCGCCTTGTTGGCCGGTATCCGGGCTGGCAGAACACCCCTCGCCGCCTTCCCAGGCACCTGTTTCAGGGTGCCCAGTGGCTGTGTGGAGAGGGGTGACGCCTTGCGGCGTCGTCTGCTTGACCGTTGCGGGGGCAGCGCAGGCGGCTTGGGCCGGGCCCGGTACGCGCTCGAGGGCGTTCGGGGGACCTTCACTCCTGCTTCCCGTTGAACCGCGGCGCGTGAACCACGCCGCAGGCACCAACGGCCGGGATTTTAGGCCCTGTCCGACACGATTTAAGCCGAAAGTTGCGCACCGCTAACATCGAAGCAATGCGCCCGGCCTCGGTTTTCCTGAATATTCGTTCCGCGCTGCAGCGGCTTTTCGGCGTTTCGGGCTGGCAGTCGATGCTGCTCTGGTCCATTGCCGCGGGCCTGCTCGGCACGCTGGCGACCGAACTTTTCCGCGCGGCGCTCTACGGCTTCGAGCATCTGGTGCTGGGCCCCGGCGAAGGGCTGGTGGCCATGGCCAGGCACCTGCCGTGGTGGGCGCGCGTGGCCTGCCCCACGCTCGGCGGGCTGGTGGCGGGCCTGCTGCTGGTGCTTGCCAAGCGCGTGGCGGAGCGAAGCGCCACCTCCGACTACATGGAAGCGATCGTGCTCGGCGACGGACGCATCCCGGTCGCGCAGACGCTGGTGCGCAGCGCGTCGTCGCTGGTGAGCATCGGCACCGGCGGCTCCATAGGGCGCGAAGGCTCGATGGTGCAGCTCGCGGCGCTGGCGGCCTCGCAACTGGGGCGGCTGCTGCGCTTTCCGGCGGAACGGCTGCGGCTGCTGGTGGCCTGCGGCGCCGCCGCCGGCCTCACGGCCGCCTACAACGCACCCATCGCTGGCGCCTTCTTCGTCGCCGAGATCGTGCTGGGCTCGATCGCGATGGAAAGCGTGGGGCCGATCATCATCGCGTCGGTGGTGGCGAACGTCGCGATGCGCGCGCTGCCGGGCTATCAGCCGCCTTACAAGATGCCGCCGTTCCCCGAGATCCACGGCGCGGAGGTGGTGCTGTTCTGCGTGCTCGGCGTGCTGCTGGGCTTTGCGGCGGTCGCATTCCTGCGCGCTTTGCAGGGCAGCCGCGCGCTGTTCGCCAGGCTGCCGCTCGCGCTGCCGTGGCGGCTGGCGCTGGGCGGGCTGCTGATGGGCGCCATTTCCGTACCGATGCCCGAGGTCTGGGGCAACGGCTACAGCGTGGTCAACGCGGTGCTGCACACGCCGTGGCCCTGGACGCTGATCGCGATGGTGCTGGTCGCCAAGGCGGCCGCGACCATGGCCACCGCGGGATCGGGCGCCGTGGGCGGCGTGTTCACGCCGGCGCTGTTCTTCGGCTGCATGATCGGCGCGCTGTTCGGGCTGGCGGTGCAGGCGCTGTGGCCGGCTTCCAGCTCCGCGCCTTTCGCCTATGCCATCGTCGGCATGGGCGCCTTCCTGGCGGGCGCGACGCAGGCGCCGCTGATGGCGATATTGATGATCTTCGAGATGACGCTGAGCTACCAGGTCATGCTGCCGCTGATGGCCGCGAGCGTCATCGCGTACTTCATCGCGCGCTCGGCCAATGCCGGCTCCATGTACGAGATCACGCTGCGCCGCAACGAGCAGCGCGACGCGCAATTGCGCCTGCGCGGGCTGCACGTGCGCGACCTCGTGCAGCCGGCCGAGACCGTGGTCGGCCCCGAGGCGGACCGCGAGGCGATGAGCAGGCTCTTCCTGCAGCACCCGGTGAAGTACCTGTACGTGGTCGACGCCGACGGGCGCTACCTGGGCGTGGTGCCGCTGGCCGCGCTGGGCGCAGCGCCGGCCGAAACCACGGCTGGCGCCCTGCTCTCACAGGCGATCCTGCCGATCACCGCCGACACCGGCCTGGGCGAAGCGCTGCAGCGCTTCCTGGAGCACCGTGGCGAGCGCCTGCCGGTGATAGAGAGCGCGGCCGACCCGGTGCTGCTGGGCGTGGCGGCCAAGAGCGCGCTGCTCGCCACCTATGTGCGGCTGAGCGAGTAGTTTGAAACGCCGGTGGAAGGCCGCAGAATCCATGCCTGCACGCCCCCTCGCCCAAGCATGGCGAAGGGCCCCTCCCAGGGAAACTACAATCGCCAACCATGCCCGCATCCAGCCCCATCGACCAGATCGCCGAGCGTGTCGAACGCCTGCTCGTGCGTCACGAAGAGGTGCAGCGCACCAATGAGTTGCTGCAGGAACAGGTCGATGCGCTCACGCGCGAACGCGACGCACTGAAGTCGCGGCTCGCTGCGGCCCGCACGCGCCTCGACGCGCTGCTCGAACGGCTGCCGGCTGAACCACCTCCCCAAGACCCCTCCGCATGAAGCAGATTGAAGTACAGATCATGGGCCAGAGCTATCTGCTCGGCTGCCCCGACGGCGGCGAGGCGCAGCTGCGCGAAGCCGTCGAACGCGTGGACGCTGCCATGTGCAAGATCCGCGATGCGGGAAAAGTCAAGGCCCGCGACCGCATCGCGGTGCTGGCCTCGCTGAACCTGGCCTTCGACCTGGCCGCGCAGCAGGCCACGGCCGCCGCCGCGCCCGCGGCAGTACCTCCCGCCGAGGCAGCAGGCACTGCCGCCGATACGGCGGAAACCGACCCGAAGGCCGCGCAGCTCATTCAGAGACTCGATCAAGCCCTTGCCGGCGATGGACATTTGCTCTGAATGAATTCGTCGGACACAGGCAGGGAGGCGTAAAATCCGAACTGTCTGCAGACGTGTCGGGCTTAATATTTCCTTGTTCCAATGCTCTCCGGAGCCGGGCTTGGTACATCGCTAGACGGGCGTGATCATCTCGCGTCAGATGAACCCGAAGTCTTGCTGCCCTCGCCCACCTGAACCCTGGTTCAGGATGCGGGTCCGGCACATCATCTGCAGACACCTTTTCCCGCCGCGGCCCCCTGCACCAGTTGCACGGGGCCGCTGCTTTTTGCAGAAGCACTTTCCCTTCCCCGCGCCACCGTGAACATCACCGCCCTGCTCGACCCCCTGCTCATCGCCGAACTCGCGGCACTCGGCCTCGGCACCGGCTTTCTCGCGGGCCTGCTGGGCATCGGCGGCGGCATGATGATGGTGCCGTTCATCACGATCATCATGGGCCACCGCGGCGTGCCGGCCGACCTGGCGGTGAAGATGGCCATCGCGACCTCCATGGCCACCATCATCTTCACCTCGGTGTCCAGCGTGCGTGCGCACCACAAGCGCGGCGCGGTGCGCTGGGACATCGTGAAGCGGCTCGCGCCCGGCATCGTCATCGGCAGCCTCGCGGGCAGCCTGGGCGTGTTCGCGCTGCTCAAGGGCACGGCGCTCGCCATCGTCTTCGCGCTGTTCGTGGGCTTCTCGGCCACGCAGATGTTCCTCGACAAGAAACCCAAGCCCACGCGGCAGATGCCGGGCACGGGCGGCCAGCTCGCGGCGGGCGGCGCCATCGGCTTCATCTCGGGCCTGGTGGGCGCGGGCGGCGGCTTCATCAGCGTGCCGTTCATGACGTGGTGCAACATCGCCATCCACAACGCCGTGGCCACGAGCGCGGCGCTGGGCTTTCCGATCGCGGTGGCCAACGTGGCGGGCTACGTGGTCAGCGGCCAGTCCGTCGACGGCCTGCCGGCCGGCTCCTTCGGCTACATCTGGCTGCCGGCGCTCGCGGTGATCGCGGCGTGCAGCGTGCTCACCGCGCCGCTGGGCGCCAAGGCCGCGCACAGCCTGCCGGTGAAGAAGCTCAAGCGCGTGTTCGCGAGCATCCTGTACCTGCTGGCGGCCTACATGCTCTGGAAGGGCCTGCACGGCTGAAGACGGCGAGCTGCCGGTCCGGCAGCTCCGGCTACTGCTGCACCCGCTGCCGCCACTCGCGCGGCGAGCAACCGAAGCGCTCCCTGAAGGCACGGCTGAAATGCGCCGCGTCGTTGAAGCCCCGCCCGTAGGCGATCTCCCCCACCGGGCGGCCCGCCAGGCGCGGCTCCAGGAGGTCGCGGCTGCAGGCCTCGAGCCGGCGCTCCCAGATGTACTGCGACGGCGTGAGCGGTTCGCTCTTGAACACGCGGTGGATGTGGCTCACCGACATGCCCAGCTCCGCCGCCAGCGTACCCACCGACAGCGACGGATCGGCGAGCTGCTCGTCGATGCGCCGCTTCACGCGCGCCAGGTGGTACGCCGTGAGATTGCTGAGCGCCGGCGCGCGCGCCGCAGGCAATGTCTGCAGCCCCGCCACCAGGATGTTCTGCACCCCGTGGGCCACGGCCAGCGCCGAGGCGGGCTGCAGCGTGTCGATGTCTTCCCGCAGCGTGCGGATCATGCCCAGCAGCAGGTGCCCCGCGCCTTCGCGGCCTGACACCGTGGTGGCCGTCAGCGCCTCGGTGTCGCGCAGTTCGCTGCGCAGGCGCTCGCCGGGGAGCTTCAGCACGATCTGCTCGAAGGCCTCGTCGAACAGCAGCTGGTAGGGCCGCGTGCTGTCGTACAGCGCGAAGTCGCCGGCCGACAGCACGGCGTCGCGCCCGTCCTGGCGCACCACGCCGTGGCCGCGCGCCTGGATGCTCACGAGGAAGTAGTCGTCGCTCGATCTCGAGATGTGGCCCGGCGTGCGCATCACCTTCTGCGGCGCCGAGGTGACCACCGACACGTCGAGGCCCGGCAGCGTGTGCTGGCGGATGCTGCCCTCGAAATCGCCCGTGTCGCCCTCGTGCACCGGGTCGCAGCCGAGCTGCACGTAGACGTTGCAGATCATGTCGGTCCAGTAGGCGAGCCGCTGGTTGCGCGAGACGGCGTCGGTGCTGATCAACTGGGTCATCGGGGGTTCCTCGGAAAGCCCGCGAACGGCGCGGACTGGTGCATGCAACGCTGGAACAAGAACGCGGCCAATCCTGGTCAAGCCGTTCCGGCGGCGCGAATTTACGCTTCAAGCAACCCGCATGCCACAGCGCAAACCCGGTGCGCGCGGCCTGCGGTTCACTACTTTCATTGCACCTGGAGATCCACCATGCCGACCACCGTCCACCCCAAGCTGCGCGTCGCCGCCGTTCAGGCAGCGCCCGTTTTCCTCGACCTCGACGCCACCATCGACAAGACCATCGACCTGATGGCGCAGGCCGCGAAACAGGGCGTGCAGCTCATCGCCTTTCCCGAGACCTGGATCCCCGGCTACCCATGGTGGATATGGCTCGACTCGCCGGCATGGGGCATGCAGTTCGTGCAGCGCTACCACGACAACTCGCTGGTCATCGGCTCCGCCGAGTTCGAACGCCTGAACGCCGCGGCGCGCAAGCACAAGATCTGGCTGTCCTTCGGCTTCAGCGAGAAGTCGGCGGGCAGCCTCTACATTGCGCAGGCGCTGATCGACGACCAGGGCAACACCGTGCAGACGCGCCGCAAGCTCAAGCCCACGCACGTGGAGCGCACCGTGTTCGGCGAAGGCGACGGCGCCGACCTGCACGTGGTGGAAACGCCGATCGGCAACATCGGCTCGCTGTGCTGCTGGGAGCATCTGCAGCCGCTCAGCAAGTACGCCATGTATGCGCAGAACGAGCAGATCCACTGCGCTGCCTGGCCCAGCTTCTCGCTCTATCGCGGCGCGGCCTACGCACTGGGGCAGGAAGTCAACAACGCAGCGAGTCAGGTGTATGCGGTGGAGGGCGGCTGCTTCGTGATCGCGCCCTGCGCCACCGTGTCCAAGGCCATGAGCGAGCTGATGTGCACCGACGCCGGCAAGCAGCAGATGCTGGGCGTGGGCGGCGGCCATGCGCGCATCTACGCGCCCGACGGTTCACCGCTGGGCACGCCGCTGGCGGAGGACGAAGAAGGCCTGGTCGTCGCCGACATCGACCTTGGCATGATCTCGCTCGCCAAGGCCGCGGCGGACCCCAGCGGGCACTACTCGCGCCCCGACGTCACGCAGCTGCTGCTGAACAAGACGCGCCGCGAGCCCATGGTGGTGCAGCTCACGCCCGAGCCCGAGAGCAGCGCGGCCGAGCCGGTCGTGGCCTGACAGCGAAGGAGCCGAGCCGTGGAATCCGCCATCGCCGAGCACCTGAAGTGCCCCCGCACGCGCCACCGCCGCGTGGAGGACGACTACGCCCCGCCCTACCCCGTGTGGTCGGCACGCGCGCCCGTATCGACCACGCAGGTGGTCATGGGCTACTTCGGCGTGCAGTCGCGCGGCGCGGACATGCAGGGCCGCGCCTGCGCCGCGCTGATGAAGATCGCGAGCGACTTCGCCCTGCCCGACGGGCCGGGCCACCACGACCTCACGCACCACGTCGATGCCGACGGCTTCGACAACATGATCGCCATCGCCTACTGGCGCGACACCGATGCGTTCAGGCGCTGGTGCGCCACGCCCGCTGTCGACGCATGGTGGCGCGCCGACGAGCGGCTCACGGAAGGCCTCGGCTACTTCCGCGAGATCGCGTCGCCACGCGTGCAGCACTTCGAGACCATGTTCAACACGCCCGACCGCATGGAGGGCGTGGGCGTGGTGATGGGCGGCGTCAGCGGCGAACTGCAGGAGCACGGCTACTGGGGATCGATGCGCGACCGCATCCCGCTCTCGCAGACCGACGCCATGGCGCCGTCAGGCACGCGCGCGGTGATCGCCGGCGCGCCGGCGCCGGGGCAGCGCGTGCGCATCGCCGGCCACGAGAACATCGCGATGATCCGCTCCGGCCAGGAATGGACCGACACCACCGGCCAGGAACGCACGCTCTACCTGCAGGAGATGGAGCCGGTGCTGCGCGAAGGCATGGACTTCCTGCGCGACCAGGGCCTGGGCATCGGCTGCTACAGCAACCGCTACATGCACCACCTCGACACGCACGGCAAGCCGCTGCAGAAGTCCTTCGGCCTGAGCTACTGGCACTCGCTGGCCGACATGGAGCGCTGGGCCGAGTCGCACCCGACGCACGTCGCGATCTTCGGCAGCTTCATGCGCTACGTGCAGGCGCTGAACTTCCAGCTGCAGCTGCGCGTGTACCACGAGGTGTCGGTGCTGAAGGCCGACGAGCAGAGCTACGAGTACATCAACTGCCACGCGCGCAGCGGGCTGATGAACGGGCTCGCGCCCGCGGCATGAGACGACCTGCGGTCAGCTCGCGAACAGCGCCTTGTGCTCCGCGCGCAGCAGCGCCTTCTGCACCTTGCCCATGGTGTTGCGCGGCAGCTCGGGCACCACGAAGCAGCGCTTGGGGATCTTGAAGTTCGCGAGCTTCGACTTGAGGTCGGCCACGATGGCTTCGGCGTCGAGCGCGGCGCCGGCCTTGGGAATGACGATGGCCACGCCCACCTCGCCGAAGTCGGGGTGCGGCACGCCGACCACCGCGCTCTCGGCCACGCCGGCCATCTCGTTGATGTAGCCCTCGATCTCGGCCGGGTACACGTTGTAGCCGCCGCTGATGATCAGGTCCTTGCTGCGCCCGACGATGGTGATGTAGCCCAGGCCGTCGATCTTGCCCACGTCGCCGGTCTTGAAGAAACCGTCCGCGGTGAACTCTTCCCTCGTCTTCTCGGGCATGCGCCAGTAGCCCGAGAAGACGTTGGGCCCGCTGACTTCGATGTTGCCGATCTCGTCGGTGGTGCAATCACGGCCGCTGTCGTCGCGCACGCGCAGTTGCACGCCAGGCAGCGCAAAGCCGACGGTGCCGCCGCGGCGCTCGCCCTGCTCGGGCCTGTAGGGGTTGGAGGTGAGCATGGCGGTCTCGCTCATGCCGTAGCGCTCCAGGATGGTGTGGCCGGTGCGCTCGCGCCACTCCTCGAAGGTCTCGATGAGGAGCGGCGCGGAGCCGGCGATGAACAGCCGCATGTTGCGCACCGCCTCGCGCGTGAGGCCCGGCTCCGCGAGCAGCCGCACGTACAGCGTGGGCACGCCCATGAACACCGTGGCTTCGGGCAGCTTCTGCACGACGCGCTTGGGGTCGAACCTGGAGAACCACAGCATCTTGCTGCCGTTGAGCAGCGCGCCGTGCAGCGCCACGAACAGGCCGTGCACATGGAAGATGGGCAGCGCGTGGATCAGCACGTCGCCTTCGGTCCAGCCCCAGTAGTCCTTCAGCACCTCGGCGTTCGACAGCAGGTTGCCGTGCGACAGCATCGCGCCCTTGCTGCGCCCGGTGGTGCCGCTGGTGTAGAGGATGGCGGCCATGTCGTCGGCCTTGCGGTGCGCCGGCGTGTGCCGGTCGCTGCATTGCGCGGCCACCTCCAGCAGCGTGCCGGTGCGGTCGTCGTCCAGCGTGAAGACGTGCTTCGTGCCCGCCGCGTTGGCGATGGGGCCGACCCACGGCGCGTTGCGGCTGGTGCACACCACCACGGCGGGCTCGGCGTTGCCGATGAAGTATTCGATCTCGGCGCTCTGGTAGGCGGTGTTCAGCGGCAGGAACACGTAGCCCGCGCGCAAGGTGGCGAGGTACAGCAGCATGGCCTCGACCGACTTCTCGACCTGCACGGCGATGCGCGCGCCCTTCTCGAGCTTCAGTGCATCGAGCAGGTTGGCGATCATGGCGCTGGCGCGATCGAGGTCGCGCCACGAATAGAACATGCCGTCGTCGGTCTCCACGGCAATGGCGTCGAGGTCGGCGGGAAAGGCCGCGCGCAAGGCGGCGAACAGGTTGGCGTTGGCAGGCTTCTTCATCGGGCAGGTACTTCAGAAATTCGGTTTGCGCTTGGCAAGGAAGGCGTCGATGCCTTCGCGGTGTTCGGCGGAGTCGGCATAGTCGTAGGCGGTGGCCAGCAGGCTGTGGGCCGAGGGCGCACCGGCGCGCAGCGCGGAAAAGGTCTTCTTGTGCAGGCGCGCCGCCTGCGGCGCGAGCGCGGCGATGCGCATGGCATGGTCGCGCGCGGCGGCGGCCACTTCGTTGTCTGGTAGCACGCTCAGCAGAAAGCCCGCGTCGTACAGCCGCTGGGCGCCGTGCACGCCGGCGGCCAGCAGCATGTCGCGCGCGAGCATGTCGCCGATGGCGCCATGCACCAGCGCGGCCTCGCGCGGCGCCATCGGAAAGCCGAGCTTCGCAATGGGCGCGCCGAACTTCGCGGAATCGCCGGCCAGCCGGATGTCGCAGCAGCTCGCGATCTCGATGCCCGCGCCCATGCAGGCGCCTTCGATCTGCGCGACCAGCGGCAGCGGGCAGTCGAGCATTGCCTGCAGCGCGGCCCAGACCTCGTTCTCATGGAATTCGCGCAGGCTCCGCTCTTCGAAGCGGAACGACGGGTACTCGGAAATGTCGCCGCCCGCGCAGAAGGCACCGCCCTCCCCTTGCACCACGACGCAGCGCAGGTGGCCGTCGCTTTCGCTGCTGTCGCGCAGGTCGTCGAACACGGCGCGCAGCGTGCGCCACATGGCGCGCGTCATTGCATTGAGCCGCCCCGCGTTCGAGAGCATGACGAAAGCGACTGCGCCGTCGCGGCGCAACGAAACCTGGCTGCCCCGCTGCTCGCCGATGCTCATTCGATCTTCGCGCCCGAGGCCTTGACCACCGTCGCCCATCGCTTGATTTCGGAATTCACGAAGCTGCCGTAGGCGGCGCCGGTGATGGTCGGGATCTCCGAGCCGTTCTGGGCCCAGATGTTCTTGATGTCGTCGCTTGCGAGCACTTTCTTCATTTCATCGATGATCTGCGGCTGCACCTCGGCCGGGGTGCGCCTGGGAGCCCACAGGCCGTACCAGGTGGTGACGGTGTAGTCGGGCAGGCCGACTTCGGCCGCACATGGTACGTCGGGAAACGCCGGGTTGCGCTTGCTGCCGGCCACCATCAGCGCCTTGATGCGGCCGCTCTTGATGTACTGGGCCGAGGAGCCGAGGCCGTCGAACATCAGGTCGACGTTGCCGGAGATCAGGTCGGCCAGCGCCGGGCCCGCGCCGCGGTACGGAATGTGGGTGATGAAGGTGCCGGTCTGCAGCTTGAACAGCTCGCCCGCCAGGTGGTGCGAGGTGCCCGCGCCGGCCGAGCCGTAGTTGAGTTGCCCGGGGCTGCGCTTGGCCAGCGCGATGAGCTCCTTGATGCTCGTGGCCTGCACCCGCTTCGGGTTGACCACCACCACCTGCGGCACGTTGGCCAGCAGCATCAGCGGAACGAAGTCTTTCTCGATGTCGTAGTCGAGCTTGGGGTAGACGGAAGGCGCGATCGCATGGTGGACCGCGCCCATGAAGAGCGAGTAGCCGTCGGCGGGTGCCTTCGACGCGATGCTGGCACCCAGCGTGCCGCCTGCGCCGCCGCGGTTGTCGATGATGAGCGACTGGTTCGTCAGCCGCGAGAACTGGCCCGACAGCGGCCGCGCGAACGCGTCGGTGCCGCCGCCCGCCGGGAACGGCACGACCAGCGTCACCGGCTTGCCCGGCCAGTTCTGCTGGGCGCGCGCCGCGCCGCAAAGCATGGCCGCACCGGCGGCGGCCACGCGCAGGACGTCGCGGCGTTGGAAGTTCGAATTCATTTGTCTCGTCTCCTGTCGTTGTGGATTCGCCGCCCCATGCGGCCGCCGGCGTGTCTTGCGCCGGCACTGGCACTTGCTTGCTTGCTCGCTGTTGCGCTCTTTTCGGACTTCAGCCTTTTTTGAAGAACAGGCTTTCGATGTCTCCCGACACTGCCACCTTGCCGTCCGCCAGCCAGGTGCGATGTTTGTCCAGCCGCTTGAGGTCGTACAGGTAATTGACCATCAGGCCGTACGACTGCTTGTGTCCCTTGGGCGACGGGTCGCCCGCCCAGTTGAGGCGTTCGACGCGCGCGCCGTTGCCCAGGTGGAAGCGCGCCACCGGATCGGCCGGCGTGCCGTCGACCAGCGCCCGGCCCAGGTATTCGGCGGCGGCCTGCATGAGCCATTGGCGCAGTGGCGACTTGGGCTCCAGGCCGGCGGCCGCATCCACGGCGGCGAGCAGGCGCTCCGCGGTGGGCGGCATCGAACCGACGAGCCGGCCGAGCTCGGCTTCGCGCTTTTCGTCCAGCCGCGGCAGCAGCTCGGCGGCGTTCTTCGCAAGCCAGGTGCGAAAGCCCGGAATCGGCGACAGCGTGGCGAAGGTCTTCAGGCGAGGCAGCTCGTCCTGCAGGGTCTCGACCACGCGCTTGATGAGCGAGTCGCCGAAGCTCACGCCGCGCAGGCCGTTCTGCGTGTTGCTGATCGAATAGAAGATGGCGGTGGTGGCCTTGGCCGGCAGCACCGGCGCCGCGGCTTCGTCGAGCAGCGGCGTGATGCCGTCGCTGATGCGGTCGACCAGTGCCACCTCGACGAAGATCAGCGGCTCGTTGGGCAGGCGCGGATGGAAGAAGCCGTAGCAGCGGCGGTCGCTGTCGTCGAGCCGGTTCTTCACGTCGGACCAGCTCTTGATGTCGTGCACCGCCTCGTAGCGGATGAGCTTCTCGATCAGCGAGGCTGGCGAGTCCCAGTCGATGCGGCGCAGCTCGAGGAAGGCCACGTCGAACCAGGTGGAGAACAGGTGCTCCAGCTCCGCGTCGAGAGCGATCAGGCGCTTGTCGGACTTCAGGCACGGCAGCAGGTCGGCGCGCAGGTCGACCAGGAAGCGCATGCCCTCGGGCTCGACCGCGAAGCGCTGCAGCAGGCGCATGCGCGGCGACACCAGCGCGCGGCGCAGGCGCAGTTCGGCCTGGCCCTCGTCGGGGGTGCCGACCGCGCCCTGGTGCTGGTCGCGGGCGGCCTTGAGCTTTTGCGCGTCGGCGGCGAAGTGCTCGCTCATGAGCGCCCAGTAGTCGCGGCGCTCCTCGGCAGTGGCGGCGCGGTAGGCGTCAGCGATGGCGTGCGCGCGGCGACCGCCCTCGACCTCGCTCACGCGCGGATCGATCACGGCCTGCAGTTCGGCCAGCACGCGGCGCAGGGCACGCGGCGACAGGGCCTCGTCGGCCTTGCGCAGCGTGACCTGCAAGCGCTCGGCGGTGGAGCGCGCGCTGGGCTTGGGGGCGCTCCTGGACGCATTCTTTACCGTGCTCTCCGGCGCCACCGGCACCTTCGAGCCTTCACCGGACCGCAGCCGGGCCTGGAACCATTCGGTCGCACTCATCGGGGGACTCCAATGCTCGAGGGGATGCTCATGACATCACCCTGGATTTCTGATGGCGCATCACTTCGCGCAGCGCCTCGCGCTGGCGCAGCATGTGGGTGCGCATGGCGGCGTCGGCGCCTTCGCTGTCGCGTGCCTTCAGGGCCGCGAAAACGGCCAGGTGCTCCGACAGGCTCTGCTCCAGCCGGCCGGGCGCGTGCAGCTGCTGCAGGCGCGCGAGCTTCAGTATCTTGCGCAGGTCGCCTATGACCTGGGCCAGCCACTTGTTGTCGGCGAGCTTGATGATCGCCTCATGGATGATGTGGTTGGTGGCGTAGTAGTCGTTGATGCGGCGCGCCTTGGCATGGCGCACCAGCCGTTCGTGCAGTGCGTCGAGTTCGTGCAGTTCGGCATCGCTCGCGTTGCGGGCGGCCTCGTAGGCGCAGCGGCCTTCGAGCAGCGCGATGACCGGGAATATCTCGTCGAGGTCACGCTCGGTTACCTCTCGCACGAAGCATCCGCGGCGCGGCTCGTGCCGCAGCAGGCCTTCGGCGGTGAGCACCTTGAGCGCCTCGCGCAGCGGCGTGCGCGAGATGGAAAGCCGCTCGCAGAGCGCGGCCTCGTCCACGAAGCTGCCGGGCGCCAGCGTGCCGTCGAATATCTGCTCGCGCAGCGTGGCGGCGACTTCGTCGTGCAGGGAGTTGGGGACCAGGCGCATGGATCGGGGCCGCGTAATTTCCTGTAATTACGCGTAATTCTGAGCTTGCACGCCAGCCGACGCAAGGCGGCGAACCCGCTGCGCGGCTGGGACTTACCCTGCGAACTTCCGGATCAAGCGCGTGCGGCAGCCGCGGTCTTGCCGCCGCGGCCGAACCAGAACCACAGCGCGATGCCGGCGATGACCATCGGCACGCTGAGCCATTGGCCCTGGCTCAGGTTGAGCGCCCGCAGGCCCAGGAAGTCGTCGGGCTCGCGGAAATACTCGGCAATGAAACGCAGCGCGCCGTAGCCGATCAGGAACACCGCGGCCACCTGCCCCTGCTTGCGCTCCTTGCGCGCATAGATCCACATGATCGCGAACAGCAGCAGCCCTTCGAGCAGGAACTGGTAGACCTGCGACGGGTGGCGCGGCAGCATCGAGCCGCTCTGCGGAAACACCATGCCCCAAGGCAGGTCGGGGCTGCTGAAGCGGCCCCAGAGTTCGCCGTTGATGAAGTTGCCCACGCGCCCGGCGGCAAGGCCGGTCGGCACGCAGGGCGCGACGAAGTCCATCACCTGCCAGAACGGCCGCGCGCGCGAGTGCGAGAACCACACCATCGCGCCGATCACGCCGAGCAGGCCGCCGTGGAAGCTCATGCCGCCCTGCCACACGTAGAGAATTTCGAGCGGATGGGTGAGGTAGAACTCGGGCTTGTAGAACAGGCAGTAACCGAGCCGCCCGCCGACGATGACGCCCATCACGCCAAGGAAAAGTATGTCCTCGATGTCCTTGCGCTGCCATGCGCCAGCCCCCACCAGCGACCGGTACGGTTCATGGCGCAGCCGGCGCGTGCCGAGAAAATAGAACAGCGCGAAGGCGGCCAGGTAGGTCAGGCCGTACCAGTGGATGGCCACCGGCCCCAGTTGCAGGGCGATGGGATTGATCTGCGGATACATGAGCATCCGCAGATTGTGCCCCGGCCGGATGTCGGGGCCGGGACGGGGATATTCGGCCTCCAGCCGCCTCGCGTGCGTCCTTCAGGCCGGCGCCGCGCCGCGCTCCCGCACGAACGCCACGAAGCGCGCAAGCGCCGGGTTGGCGGCCTCCTCGGGCCACACCAGGCTGGTCTCGCAGGCCGGCAGCACCGGGGCATTGCGGTGCCGCGCGGCCGGGGCGAACTCTTCGGCACGCCGGTACACCACGCCCGCCCGGCGAAACTGCATGACACTCTCCGGCACCCACGCCACGCCGATGCCGCCGGACACCAGGTTGACGATGGTCTGCATCTGGATTGCCTCCTGCCCCAGCAGCGGCGCGCGTCCGGCCGCGTGGTACAGGTCGAAGACGGCGTCGTGCAGCGAAGGCACGATGCGGCGCGGAAAGATCACCAGCGGCTCGGCCAGCACCTCCGCCAGCTGCAACTTCGCCGCGCTTGCCAGCGCGTGCCGCTCGGGCAGCGCGAGCACCAGCGGCTCCTGCGACACCACCAGCCGCGCGAGCCCCGGCGGTGCCGCGCCGGGCGAATGCAGCATCAGCCCGGCATCGATCTCGCCGCGCGCGAAGGCTTCGAGCTGCACGTCGCCGGTGGCCTCGACCAGCTCCAGCGCCACCTCGGGGCACAGCACGCGAAATTCGCGCACCCAGGCCGGCAGCTGCTCGAAGCCGACGGTCGAGACGAAGGCGATGCGCACGCGCCCCACCTGCCCTGCCGCCGCGGCGCGCGCCCTCGCGGGGAGCGCCTGCGCTCGCGCCAGCAGTTCGCGCACGTCGGGCAGCAGCGCCTCGCCGGCCGGGGTGAGCGCCACGCGCCGGCGGGTGCGGTCGAACAGCACCACGCCCAGCGCCTTCTCGAGTTGGGCGATGGCCTGCGTGACCGGCGGCTGCGTCATGTGCAGGCGCAGCGCGGCGCGGCCGAAATGCAGTTCTTCGGCCACGGCCACGAACTGGCGCCAGGCCCGCAGGTCGATCAGGCTTTCTTTCATATGCCAAGCATATCAATCGACAGCAAAAAACGGATTGGAACCAATCAATCAGAAGTCCGATACTTGGGCTCCCCGATCTCCCCCCACGACAGAAGAGACACCATGGACACCAAACCGATCCAGATCAATCGCCGCAGCGCCAACATCGTCGAAGGCAAGAGCCGCGCGCCCAACCGCTCCATGTTCTATGCCATGGGCTACGAGGAAGGCGACTTCAAGAAGCCGATGGTCGGCGTCGCCAACGGCCACAGCACCATCACGCCCTGCAACTCGGGCCTGCAGAAGCTGGCAGACGCGGCCATCGCGGGCATCGAGGAAGCCGGCGGCAACGCGCAGGTGTTCGGCACGCCCACCATCTCCGACGGCATGGCCATGGGCACCGAAGGCATGAAGTACTCGCTGGTGAGCCGCGAGGTCATTTCCGACTGCATCGAGACCTGCGTGGGCGGCCAGTGGATGGACGGCGTGCTGGTGGTCGGCGGCTGCGACAAGAACATGCCCGGCGGCCTGATGGGCATGCTGCGCGCCAACGTGCCGGCCATCTACGTCTACGGCGGCACCATCCTGCCGGGCCGCTACAAGGGGCAAGACCTGAACATCGTGAGCGTGTTCGAGGCCGTGGGCCAGAACGCCGCCGGCAACATGAGCGACGAAGACCTGCTCGAGATCGAGAAGCGCGCCATTCCCGGCACCGGCTCGTGCGGCGGCATGTACACCGCCAACACCATGTCGAGCGCGTTCGAGGCGCTGGGCATCTCGCTGCCCTATTCGTCGACCATGGCCAACCCGCACGACGAAAAGGCCAACTCGGCCAAGGAATCGGCCAAGGTGCTGATCGAGGCCATCAAGAAAGACCTGAAGCCGCGCGACATCGTGACCAAGAAGGCCATCGAGAACGCGGTGGCCGTGATCATGGCCACCGGCGGCTCGACCAACGCGGTGCTGCACTTCCTGGCCATCGCGCACGCGGCCGGCGTGGAATGGACCATCGACGACTTCGAGCGCATGCGCAAGAAGGTGCCAGTCATCTGCGACCTGAAGCCATCGGGCAAGTACCTCGCGGTCGACCTGCACCAGGCCGGCGGCATTCCGCAAGTGATGAAGGTGCTGCTGAAGGCAGGCCTGCTGCACGGCGACTGCATCACCATCAGCGGCCAGACCATCGAGGAAGTGCTGAAGGACGTGCCGGACGTGCCGCGCGCCGACCAGGACGTGATCCGCCCGATCGACAAGCCGATGTACGCCGAAGGCCACCTGGCCATCCTGAAGGGCAACCTGTCGCCCGAAGGCGCCGTGGCCAAGATCACCGGCCTGAAGAACCCCGTCATCACCGGCCCCGCGCGCGTGTTCGACGACGAGCAGTCGGCGCTGAAGGCCATCCTGGACGGCAAGATCAAGGCCGGCGACGTGATGGTGCTGCGCTACCTGGGCCCCAAGGGCGGCCCGGGCATGCCCGAGATGCTGGCACCCACCGGCGCACTCATCGGCGCGGGCCTCGGCGAAAGCGTGGGCCTGATCACCGACGGCCGCTTCTCGGGCGGCACCTGGGGCATGGTGGTGGGCCACGTCGCGCCGGAAGCGGCGGCGGGCGGCACCATCGCCTTCGTGAACGAGGGCGACTCGATCACCATCGACGCGCATGAACTGAAGCTCGAACTGAACGTGCCCGAAGCCGAGATCGCCAAGCGCCGCGAAGGCTGGAAGGCACCGGCACCGCGCTACACGCGCGGCGTGCAGGCGAAGTTCGCGTTCAATGCGTCGAGCGCGAGTTCGGGCGCCGTGCTGGACAAGTTCTGAAGCGGAAGCTCCGGGGCACCGGCGGCGCCGGGCCTCGGATGCGTCATCTGCGCTTGTTGCTGTTGGTGGGCCGCATGCCCATGTTGGTCTTCTGGCGGTCGATGCGCGCCTGCTTGCGCCTGTCTTCCCGCTCCATGATCTTGCGTTTGGTATAGCCCGACGAGTCGGCCCATGCCCACCATGCAAGGGCCATGGCAAACGGCGACAGCACGATCCACCAGCTCCAGCCGGCGACCATGCCGACTTCGAGATACTTCAGGGCCAGGCCGAGCAGGCCCAATGCCAGAAACCACATTGCGAATCCCTCGGGGTTGTATTGGCAACGCTGAGGGACGCCGTGCACGGCGGTACCTACAATCGCGTTGAGCCGAATGTAACTCAGCCCTTACGAAATAGATCCCATGACAAGAGTCTTGTTGACGGCAGCCCTCGGCCTCGGCCTTTGCGTACTCGCCGCGCCCGCCTTCGCCGACCTGGCGCTGGCCACCTCGAAGAACTGCATGAGCTGTCACGCGGTCGAGCGCAAGGTGCTCGGGCCGTCGTTCAAGGACGTGGCCGCGAAGTACAAGGACGACAAGGGCGCGGTCGACAAGCTCGCCAGCAAGATCATGAAGGGCGGCTCCGGCGTGTGGGGGCCGGTGCCGATGCCTGCCAACAACCAGGTCAGCGAAGCCGACGCCAAGAAGCTCGCGGCCTGGGTGCTGCAGACGAAGTAACGCCAAAGGCGCCGCGGCCTCAGCCCTGCGGGTTGATGTCGGCCGGCATCACCACCGGCGACAGCGGCCGGCGCTCGATGCGGTCTTCGAGCTGGCCGATGTGCGCGGCCACCGTGTTGTCGGTCTGGTCGGAGCGCAGCCGCACCGAGGTTTCGAGCTGGTCGAGGCGCGCGAGCAGCGCGCTCTGGCGGTCGGCGTTCTGCGCCATGTGCTTGTTCTCCTGTGCCTCCAGGAAGTTGCGCAGCTCGGTGAAGCGGGAAGCCTCGGCCTTGTCGGCCAGATCGCGCTGGGCCTGCATTTCCTTGGTATGGCGCTTGGTGTCGATCAACACCGAGCTGTGCAGGTACAGCACGTAGACGAGGAAGAAGGCCGCCAGCACCACGGTCAGCCCCAGCATGATCAGCCCCAGCGGCGCCGACACGGTCATGAAGCCCAGCCAAACGTCGGTGGGCGCGGACAGCGTGCCCCAGTTCAGCGCGGCGAGCGCCGCGATGAGCAGCACGATGACGAAAAGAAAAGCAGATCTCACGCCCATGGGGGCCTCCTTCGGAAAGATCGAACACATCGGAATCAGCCGTGCGCGTCGAGGCGCACGGTCACTCCGATGGTTTTACCTCAGCCGGAGGCCGTCCACAGGCCCATGGGCCCACAGGGGGCCGCGTCCTACATCAGTCAGAGCTTTTCGGCCAGCTGTTCCAGGATGGCCGGGTTCTCCAGCGTCGAGGTGTCCTGCGTGATGGCCTCGCCCTTGGCAATGCTGCGCAGCAGGCGGCGCATGATCTTGCCGCTGCGCGTCTTGGGCAGGTTGTCGCCGAAGCGGATGTCCTTGGGCTTGGCGATCGGGCCGATTTCCTTGGCGACCCAGTTGCGCAGTTCGTTGGCGATCTGCTTGGCTTCCTCGCCGGTCGGGCGGCCACGCTTGAGCACGACAAAAGCGCACACCGCCTCGCCCGTCACGTCGTCGGGGCGGCCCACCACGGCGGCCTCGGCCACGAGGTCGGTCTTGGACACCAGCGCGGATTCGATTTCCATCGTGCCCAGGCGGTGGCCCGACACGTTCAGCACGTCGTCGATGCGGCCGGTGATGCGGAAATAGCCGCGGTCTTCGCTGCGCACCGCGCCGTCGCCGGCCAGGTAGATGGTGCCGCCCATTTCCTCAGGGAAATAGCTCTTCTTGAAGCGCTCGGGGTCGTTCCAGATGGTGCGGATCATCGAGGGCCAGGGCCGCTTGATGACCAGCATGCCGCCCGCGCCGTTCGGCAGGTCCTTGCCGGTCTCGTCGACGATGGCGGCCATGATGCCCGGCAGCGGCAGCGTGCACGAGCCCGGCACCAGCGGCGTGGCGCCCGGCAGCGGCGTGATGACGTGGCCGCCGGTTTCGGTCTGCCAGAAGGTGTCGACGATGGGGCAGCGCTCGCCGCCGATATTGCGGTGGTACCACATCCACGCCTCGGGATTGATCGGCTCGCCGACCGAACCGAGGATGCGCAGGCTGGTGAGGTCCCAGTTCTTCGGATGCACTTTCTCGTCGCCCTCGGCTGCCTTGATGAGCGAGCGGATGGCGGTGGGCGCCGTGTAGAACACGCTGACCTTGTGCTTCTCGATCATCTGCCAGAAGCGGCCTGCGTGCGGGAAGGTCGGGATGCCCTCGAACACCACCTGCGTGGCGCCGGCCGCGAGCGGGCCGTAGGCGACGTAGGTGTGGCCGGTGATCCAGCCGATGTCGGCGGTGCACCAGAACACGTCCTGCGGCTTGATGTCGAAGGTCCAGTCCATCGTGAGCTTGGCCCACAGCAGGTACCCGCCGGTGGCGTGCTGCACGCCCTTGGGCTTGCCGGTGGAGCCCGAGGTGTAGAGGATGAACAGCGGGTGCTCGGCGTTCACCGGCACGGGTGCGCACTCGGTGCTCTGCCCTTTCAGCGCCTCGTCGAAGGTCTTGTCGCGGCCTTCGACACGGGTCCACGCGGTGGGCGTGCGCTCGTACACGAACACCGTCTTGATCGACTCGCAGCCGCCCAGCGCGATGCCGTCGTCCACGATGGCCTTGAGCGGCAGTTCCTTGCCGCCGCGCAGCTGGTAGTTGGCCGTGATGACCGCCACCGCGCCCGCGTCGATGATCCGCTCCTGCAGCGCCTTGGCCGAGAAGCCGCCGAACACCACGCTGTGGGTGGCGCCGATGCGCGCGCAGGCCTGCATGGCGATGACCCCCTCGACCGTCATCGGCATGTAGATGATGACGCGGTCCCCTTTCTGGATGCCCTGCGCCTTCAGCGCGTTGGCGAACTGGCTCACGCGGGCCAGCAGCTCCTTGTAGGTGACGTTGGTGACGGTGCCGTCGTCGGCCTCGAAGACGATGGCTGTCTTGTTCTCGACCGGTGTGCCGATGTGCCGGTCGAGGCAGTTGGCGCTGGCGTTGAGTTCGCCGTCGCCGAACCATTGGTAGAACGGCGCGTTCGACTCGTCGAGCGTTTTGGTGAACGGCTTGGTCCACTGCAGGTTGCCCTTGGCCAGGCGGGTCCAGAAACCGTCGAAGTCCTGTTCGGCCTCCTTGCACAGGGCTTCGTAGGCGGCCATGCCGGAAATGCGGGCGCCTTCGGTGGCGCGGGCGTCGGGCGGGAACACGCGGTTCTCGACAAGGACGGATTCAATGTTCTTCGATGCGCTACTCATGCTCTATGTCTCCTGGATGGATGCGGCCGTAATGTCGGCGTGCCCACTTACGGGGCACTGACGGGTCGGTGACTGCCGGATGTTAGTTCGCGGGGTTATCACGACTGCGACACGGGGACACCCCTAGAATCCCCCGTCCCAAACAACCGGCCTCCCGATGTCCGCTCCCGATCCCTTCGACCCCCGGAACCCGCCCGTACCGCGCCGCGGTTCGCCGCTTCGGCCGCTGCCCAAGCTGATTTTCGCGAGCCGCTGGCTGCAGTTGCCGCTGTACCTGGGCCTGATCGTGGCGCAGGCGGTGTACGTGGTGCATTTCCTGGTCGAGCTGCTGCACCTGGTGGAAGCCGCGTTCGGCAGCAAGGAAGCGCTGCAGGCGCTGATCACCAGCATCGGCTACAAGACCACCGCTCCGGTCGGCACGCTGAACGAGACGGTGATCATGCTGGTGGTGCTGGCGCTGATCGACGTTGTCATGATCTCCAACCTGCTGATCATGGTGATCGTGGGCGGCTACGAGACCTTCGTGAGCCGCATGGACCTCGAAGGCCACCGCGACCAGCCCGAATGGCTGAGCCACGTGAACGCATCGGTGCTCAAGGTGAAGCTGGCCACCGCCATCATCGGCATCAGCTCCATCCACCTGCTGAAGACCTTCATCAACGCCGACAACTACACCGACCGCGTGCTGATCGCCCAGACGGTGATCCACATCGCGTTCCTGTTCTCGGCCATGGCCATCGCCTACACCGACAAGCTCATGACCTCGTCGGCACCGCACGGCGACGACCGCCACTGAGCCTTTTCCCGGCTAGCCCGCGTGCGGCAGGTCCCACGCGGGCACTTCGGTGAAGCGCCCGGCCAGGAAGTCGAGCATGGTGCGCAAGGTGGCCGGCATGTGCTTGCGGGAGGCATACACCGCATACATGCCCACCACCTGCGGCTCGAAGTCGGGGAACAGCGGCACAAGTTCCCCTGCCTGCACCAGTGCCGAGGTCAGGTAGGTCGGCAACATCGCGACGCCCGCCCCCGCCCGCGCCAGTTGCATCAGGCTGGCCGCGTCGTTGGTCGACACGTTGCCGCCCACGGCCACCGAAACCGGCTCCCCGTCCTCCTTGCGCGTGAAGTTCCACAGGCTGCGCCCGAAATAGGAATGCGTCAGGCAATTGCGCTGAGCCAGTTCTTCCACCCGCAGCGGCCTGCCCTGCTCCTTCAGGTAGCCCGGTGAAGCGCAAACCACCGAGCGGCAATCGGTGAGCCTGCGCGCGATGAGGTTGGGGTCGATTTCCGCTGCCACCCGAATCGCGAGGTCGATGCGCTCGTCCACCAGGTTCACCGACCGATCCAGCAGCACCAGGTCGACCGCCACGCCCGGATAGAGCCGCACATAGTCGGCCACCGCCCCGGCCAGCTGCGCTTGCGCGAACGACGTGCTGGCCGTGATGCGCAGCTGCCCGCGCGGGGCCTCGGCCGGGTGACGCACCGCGGCCTGCATGTCGCCCGTGAGCTCCAGCACCTGGCGGCAGCGCGGCAGCAGTTCTTCGCCCGCCGCCGTAAGGCTCAGGCGGCGCGTCGTGCGATGCAGCAGGCGGGCGCCGGTCCATTGCTCCAGCTCGGCCACGTAACGAGTGACCACCGGGCGCGACAGGTCGAGCTTGTCGGCAGCGGCGGAAAGGCTGCCCGAATCGACCACGTTGACGAACACCCGCATTGCATTCAATCGATCCATTTGCACGATTTTAGGAATAAACAAGCGCGCAAATCGAGGTATTTCTTTCGAAACCAGAAACCTAAGATGCGGCTCATCCCATCCACTTTCTGGAGATCACCATGAGCCACATCGTCATCATCGGCGCCACCGGACGCGCCGGCAGCCAGCTTCTCGAAGAGGCGCTGCGCCGCGGCCACACCGTCACCGCCATCGCCCGCAAAGCCAGCGCCAAGCTGGCCGGCCGCGCGAACGTCAAGGCCGTCGACCTCGACGTGCTCGACGGCGCAGCGCTCGAAAAGGCCCTGGCCGGCCATGACGCCGTGTTCAGCGCCGCGCACTTCGCCACCGTGCCGCCGGCAGCCATCATCGAACCGGTCAAGCGCGCGGGCGTGAAGCGCCTGCTGGTGGTCGGCGGCGCCGGCAGCCTGTTCGCGGCGCCCGGCCTGAAGGTGATCGACACGCCCAATTTCCCAGATGCCTACCGTGCCGAAGCCTCGGCCGGCGGCGTGTTCCTCGATGCGCTGCGCAACGAGAAGGAACTCGACTGGACTTTCCTGTCGCCTTCCGCCGAGTTCGTCGAAGGCGAGCGCACCGGCAAGTTCCGCCTGGGCAAGGACGACCTGCTGGTAAGCGCCGAGGGCCGCAGCTGGATCACCTTCGCGGACTACGCGATCGCGTTCATCGACGAGCTGGAAAAGCCCGCCCACTCGCGCCAGCGCTACACCATCGGCTACTGAAAATGAAAAAGGACCCGCGAGGGTCCTTTTTTCATGGTGCCGACTAGCGAGCCATCAACGGCCGGTCATGTTCTCCGGTACCACCCATTCATCGAACTGCTCGGCCGTCAGGTGGCCCGAGGCGATCGCCGCTTCGCGCAGGCTGGTGCCTTCCTTGTGCGCCTTCTTGGCGATGTAGGCCGACTTGTCGTAGCCGATGTGCGTGTTCAGCGCCGTCACCAGCATCAGCGAGCGCTGCACCAGCTCCGTGATGCGTTCGCGGTTCGGCTCGATGCCCACCGCGCAGTGGTCGTTGAAGCTCACCATGCCGTCGGCCAGCAGGCGCACGCTCTGCAGGAAGTTGTGCGCGACCATGGGGCGGAACACGTTCAGCTCGAAGTTGCCCGATGCGCCGCCGATGTTGATGGCCACGTCGTTGCCGAACACCTGCGCGGCCAGCATCGTGACGGCCTCGCTCTGGGTCGGATTGACCTTGCCCGGCATGATCGACGAGCCCGGTTCGTTTTCCGGGATGCTCAGTTCGCCGATGCCGCTGCGCGGGCCGCTGGCCAGCCAGCGCACGTCGTTGGCGATCTTGTTCATGCTGGCCGCCAGCGTCTTCAGCGCGCCGTGCGCGTGCACCAGCGCATCGACGCTGGCCATGGCTTCGAACTTGTTCGGCGCGGTCACGAACGGCAGGCCGGTGATCTTCGCCAGCTCGGCGGCCACCTGCTCCGCGTAGCCCTTGGGCGCATTGAGCCCGGTGCCGACGGCCGTGCCGCCCAGCGCCAATTCGCTCAGGTGCGGCAGCGCGGCGCGCACATGCGCCTCGCCATGCGCCAGTTGCGCAACATACCCAGAGAACTCCTGGCCCAGCGTGAGGGGCGTGGCGTCCTGCAGGTGGGTGCGGCCGATCTTCACGATGTCCGCGAAGTCCTTCGACTTCTGCTCCAGCGTGCCGCGCAGCTTGGCGATGGCGGGCAGCAGCTTGTGCGTGATGGCCTCCACCGCGGCCACGTGCATGGCGGTCGGGAACACGTCGTTGCTCGACTGGCTGCGGTTCACGTCGTCGTTCGGGTGCACGAGCCGGCCTTCGCCGCGCTCGCCGCCGAGCAACTCGCTCGCGCGGTTGGCCAGCACCTCGTTGACGTTCATATTGGTCTGCGTGCCCGAGCCGGTCTGCCAGACCACCAGCGGGAACTCGCCCGGGTGCTTGCCGGCGATGACTTCGTCGGCTGCCGCCACGATGGCGTTGGTCTTCTTCTCGTCCTGCAGCCCCAGCGCGTGGTTGACCACGGCCGAAGCCCGCTTCACCTGGGCCAGCGCCTTGATGATTTCGCGCGGCTGCTGCTCGCCGGAAATGTCGAAGTTCTGCAGCGAGCGCTGCGTTTGCGCGCCCCACAGCTTGTCGGCCGGCACGTCGATCGGTCCGAAGGTGTCGCGCTCGGCACGGGTCTTGGGGGAAGTCGTCATGAGAAAAAGCTCCGCATTCAAGAAAATCGCGCCGCTTTCCGGCGCGACGCAGAGTATCGCGCCAATAGGAGTAGCTCTCATCTGACGAGGCCATTGCGCCGCCGCTGACAGCTTGATACCTGGCCGCGCCTTGACCTCATCATGCCGAAAAGTTATGATCTTGGTCTTCTGACGACCGGCAAGTCATGATGATGACAGCGCCGGTCAAGCCTTCACTACTCGCGGATCACCGAATCCCGTCGCGGTGCAAGGTTCCCCCGCCGGGCCCAGCCCGGCGACCCGGGCGGATCTTTCCGTCCCCATTGCCACGCCAAGCTCATCCAGGCGGCGCCCCTCGACCAGGCCCGCCGCTCTGCGAATGAAGCATCCGGCGGGCACTGGTTTCGTCGCCAAGTCGTCTTCAGTGCCTGTCGGCAGCCCATCGAATGGGCTGGGGCGTGGTCGCGTCGTCCTTTCGGGGGCGGCGATCTGTCAACCCTTCACACGAAAGGAGCCCCGACGTATGGCCAAAGGAATTCTCATCGACCATGTCTTCAAGGTGTTCGGCGACGAGCCCGAACAGGCACTGGAACTGGTCCGGCAAGGTCTGTCCAAGAAAGAAATCCTGGCGCGCACCGGCCAGTCGATCGGCGTGTTCGACGCCACTTTCGAAATCCAGGCCGGAGAAATCTTCGTCATCATGGGGCTCTCGGGTTCGGGCAAGTCGACGCTGGTGCGCCTGCTGAACCGGCTGATCGAGCCGACCGCGGGGCGCATCGTGATCGACGGCGCCGACATCAACGAACACTCCGACGCCCGCCTGCGCGCGCTGCGCCGCAAGGACATCAGCATGGTGTTCCAGTCGTTCGCGCTGATGCCGCACATGACGGTGCGCGAGAACACCGCCTTCGGCCTCGAGCTCTCGGGCACGGGCAAGAAGGAGCGCCTCGCGCAGGCCGACAAGGCGCTGGCGCAGGTGGGCCTGGCCGGCTGGGGCGCCAGCTACCCGGACGAGCTTTCCGGCGGCATGCAGCAGCGCGTGGGCCTGGCGCGCGCGCTGGCCTCCGACCCGTCGATCCTGCTGATGGACGAGGCCTTCTCGGCGCTCGACCCGATCATCCGCACCGAAATGCAGTCGGAGCTGCTGCGGCTGCAGCAGGAGCAGCGCCGCACCATCGTCTTCATCTCGCACGACCTCGACGAAGCCATGCGCATCGGCGACCGCATCGCGATCATGAAAGACGGCCAGGTGATCCAGGTCGGCACGCCCGACGAGATCCTGCGCAGCCCCGCCAACGACTACGTGCGCAGCTTCGTGCGCGGCGTGGATGCGGCCGCCGTGTTCAAGGCCGGCGACATCGCCCGCAAGCAACTCACCGTGGTCAGCGAGCACCCCGAGCGCGGTGCGCGCGCGGCGCTCAAGCAGCTGGAAGACCAGGACCGCGACTTCGCCTACGTGACCAGCCCGAACAAGCGCTATCTGGGCACCGTGTCTGCAGATACCCTGCGCGCGGCGCTCGACGGCCATTCCGGCGCGCTGGGCCTGCGGCACGCGTTCCTCAATGACCTGGGCGTGATCGAAGCCGACGCACCCGTGGCCGGCCTTTTCGGGCAGGTGGGCCAGGCCCCTTGCGCGGTGCCGGTGGTGGCCGCTGACGGCCGCTTCTGCGGCGCGATCAGCAAGACGACGCTGCTGAAGTTCCTCGACCGCGACACACCGCCGATCGACCCCGCACACCAGCCGCAGCAGCAACCCGCCACCGTGCCCGCAGCGGCAGCCGCCACGGCCTGACCGATTTCGAAGGACCTCCTGATGAACGACACCACAATGCCCTCCGAACTCGCGCCCCTGAACGACGCTGCTTCCATGCTCGCGACGCCCGCACCGGCGACGACGCCGGTCGACCCCTGGGAAGCCCTGTCAGCCGCGCCCGACCCCGCGTCGACCAGCGCCTGGCTCGACGCACCCGCGCCCGCCCATGCGGCGCACCAGCTGGCCGGCCAGGCCGATGCCGCCAGCGGCGGCTTCCATCTGCACCGCCTGTGGGACGGTTCGCTGCCCGTCGAGGCCTGGATCAACCAGGGCCTGGGCTGGGTGGTCGAGCACTTCCGCCCCTTCTTCCAGACCGTGCGCCTGCCCATCGACAGCACGCTCAACTCGGTGCAGAGCCTGCTGACCGGCCTGCCCACGCTCGCGATGATTGCGCTGATCGGCCTGTTCGCCTGGCAGTTCGCCGGCCGCGCGCTGGCCATCGGCACCACCGTGGCGCTGCTGCTGGTGGCCATGCTGGGCATCTGGCCCGAGGCGATGGTGACGCTGTCGCTGGTGCTGACCTCGCTGGTCTTCTGCATGGTCATCGGCCTGCCGCTGGGCGTGCTGCTGGCCAGCAGCGACCGGGCGCAGCGGATCATGCGGCCGGTGCTCGACGCGATGCAGACCACGCCCGCCTTCGTGTACCTGGTGCCGGTGGTGATGCTGTTCGGCATCGGCAACGTGCCCGGGGTGATCGTCACCATCGTCTTCGCGCTGGCCCCGCTGGTGCGCCTGACCAACCTCGGCCTGCGCCAGGTGCGCCCCGACCTCATCGAGGCGGCGCGCGCCTACGGCGCCTCGCCCTGGCAGATGCTGGTGAAGGTGCAGCTGCCGCTGGCCATGCCGTCGATCATGGCGGGCATCAACCAGGCGCTGATGCTGTCGCTGTCGATGGTGGTGATCGCCTCGATGATCGCCGTGGGCGGCCTGGGCCAGATGGTGCTTCGCGGCATCGGCCGGCTCGACATGGGCCTGGCGACCGTGGGCGGCCTGGGCATCGTGCTGCTGGCGATCTCGCTGGACCGCCTGACGCAGGCCATGGGCAAGTCGCGCCGTGCCGGCGGCCGCCGCTGGTGGCACACCGGGCCGGCGGGCTTCGCGCTGCGCGTTCTGCAACGCGCCGTGGCGCCGGGCCGTGGCGCCGGCGAACCGGCACCCGCCCTGTCGACCCAGGCGCAATGACCGGAGGACACCAACGCATGACGAAGAAAACCAGTCTCATCGCACGCGGCCTGCTGGCCCTTGCCTTCGTGGCCACCGGCATGGCGGCCCAGGCGGCCAACGACCTGCCCGGCAAGGGCGTGACCGTGCTGCCGCTCAAGAGCTCGCTCGCCGAAGAAGCCTTCCAGACGCTGCTGGTGATGCGCGCGCTCGAGAAGCTCGGCTACACCGTGGAGCCCATGAAAGACCTGGAGCCGGCCACCGAGCACCTGGCCATCGCCAACGGCGACGCCACCTTCATGGCCAACCACTGGAGCCTGCTGCACGCCGACTTCTACAAGAACAGCGGCGGCGACGCCAAGCTGTGGCGCAAGGGCGTGTACTCCGACGGCGCGGTGCAGGGCTACCTGATCGACCGCAAGACGGCCGAGCAGTACGGCATCAACAACATCGCCCAGCTGAAGGACCCGGCCATCGCCAGGCTGTTCGACGCGGACGGCGACGGCAAAGCCGACCTCACGGGCTGCAACCCCGGCTGGGGCTGCGAACTGGCCATCGAGAACCACCTGACGGCCTACCGGCTGCGCGACACTGTCACCCACAAGCAAGGCAGCTACGCCGCGCTGATGGCCGACACCATCGCGCGCTTCAAGCAGGACAAGCCGGTGCTCTACTACACGTGGACGCCGTACTGGGTCAGCGCCGTGCTGCGCCCGGGTGCGGACGTGGTGTGGCTGCAGGTGCCGTTTTCCTCGTCGCAGGGCGACGGCGGGAACGTCGACACCCAGTTGCCGAACGGCAAGAACTACGGCTTCCAGGCCAACCAGGAACAGATCGTCGCGAACCGGGCCTTCGTCGAGAAGAACCCTGCGGCGGGCAAGCTGTTCGAGGTCATGAAGCTGCCGATCAGCGACATCAACGCGCAGAACCTGCGCATGAGCCAGGGCGCCAACACGCAACAGGACGTGGAACGGCACACCGACGGGTGGATCAAGGCGCACCAGCAGCTGTTCGACGGGTGGATTGCCGAGGCTCGGGCCGCTGCGGCTCCCTAGGCGGTGGGCTGAGATAATCGGGGGGCGTTTCCACATTCCTAAAAAGCCCCCCACCATGACGACCACGATCCAGCAGGCCGACCTGATCGAATCGATCAGCGCCGCGCTGCAGTACATCAGCTACTACCACCCCGCCGACTACATCGCCCACCTGGCCCGCGCCTACGAGCGCGAACAGAGCCCCGCGGCCAAGGACGCCATCGCGCAGATCCTGACCAACAGCAAGATGAGCGCCACGGGCCAGCGCCCGATCTGCCAGGACACCGGCATCGTCAACGTGTTCCTCAAGGTGGGCATGGACGTACGCTGGGGCGGCTTCACCGGCAGCCTCGACGACGCCATCAACGAAGGCGTGCGCCGCGGCTACAACCACCCCGACAACACGCTGCGCGCCTCGGTCGTGGCCGATCCGCAGTTCGACCGCAAGAACACCAAGGACAACACGCCCGCGGTGATCTTCACGGAGATCGTTCCGGGCGACAAGCTCGAGGTCACCGTCGCGGCCAAGGGCGGCGGCAGCGAGAACAAGAGCAAGCTGGTCATGCTGAACCCCGGCGACAGCGTGGTCGACTGGGTTCTGAAGACGGTGCCCACCATGGGCGCCGGCTGGTGCCCGCCGGGCATGCTGGGCATCGGCATCGGCGGCACCGCCGAGAAGGCCGCCCTGATGGCCAAGGAGAGCCTGATGGACGACCTCGACATGCACGAGCTGCTGGCCAAGAAGAACTCCGGCGCCGAGCTCAGCAAGGTCGAGGCGCTGCGCGTCGAGCTGTACGAGAAGGTCAACGCGCTGGGCATCGGCGCGCAAGGCCTAGGCGGCCTTGCCACCGTGCTCGACGTCAAGATCCAGATGTACCCCACGCACGCGGCGAGCAAGCCCGTGGCGATGATCCCCAACTGCGCGGCCACCCGCCACGCGCACTTCACGATGGACGGCAGCGGCCCCGTGTACCTCGAGGCGCCGTCGCTCGACCTGTGGCCCGACGTGAACTGGGCCCCCGACGAGAAAAAGAGCAAGCGCGTCGACCTCGACAAGCTCACGCCCGCCGAAGTGGCGAGCTGGAAGCCCGGCGACACGCTGCTGCTCAACGGCAAGATGCTCACCGGCCGCGACGCCGCGCACAAGCGCATCCAGGGCATGCTGGCCAAGGGCGAGAAGCTGCCGGTGGACTTCACCAACCGCGTCATCTACTACGTCGGCCCGGTCGACCCGGTGGGCGACGAGGCCGTCGGCCCCGCCGGCCCCACCACCGCCACGCGCATGGACGGCTTCACCGAGATGATGCTGGCGCAGACCGGCCTGATCGCCATGATCGGCAAGGCCGAGCGCGGCCCGGTCGCCATCGAGGCCATCAAGAAGCACAAGAGCGCCTACCTCATGGCCGTGGGCGGCGCCGCCTACCTGGTCAGCAAGGCCATCAAGACCGCCAAGGTGGTCGGCTTCGAGGACCTGGGCATGGAAGCCATCTACGAATTCGACGTGGTCGACATGCCCGTGACGGTGGCGGTCGACGCCGGCGGCACCAGCGCGCACATCACCGGCCCGGCCGAGTGGCAGAAGCGCATCGCCAGCGGCGAGTTCAAGACCATCATGATGGAAGAAGCCTGAGTTGAGCCCGATAGGCGTCTTCGACAGCGGGGTCGGCGGCCTCAGCGTGCTGGCCGCGCTGCGGGCCGAGTTGCCGCGAGAGAACTTCGTCTACTTCGCCGACACGGCCTACGCGCCGTACGGCGAACGCGGGGACGCCTACGTGATCGAGCGCTCGCGCGCGGTGGTCGAACAGCTGCGGCGCGAGCACGGCATCAAGGCGCTGGTCGTCGCATGCAACACCGCCACGACCGCCGCCATCCACCTCATGCGCGCCGAGCATGCAGACCTGCCGATCGTCGGGCTGGAGCCCGGCCTCAAGCCCGCCGTGGCGGCCACCCGAACGGGGCATGTCTCGGTGATGGCCACGCGCGGCACGCTGGCCAGCGCCAAGTACGCGGCCTTGCGCGCATCGTTCGCCGGATCGGCCGAGGTGCGATCGGTGCCCTGCGACGGGCTGGTGAAGGCCATCGAAGGCTTCGACGCGGCAGGCATCTCCGCACTGTGCGAGCGCTACATGAAAGAGGCCGGGCCTTTCGGCGACGGCCCCGCGCAGGTCGACACGGTGGTGCTGGGCTGCACCCACTATCCGCTCGTGAAGGACGAACTGCGCCGGCATGCGCCGTCCTCGCTGCGTTTCATAGACACCGGGGTGCCGGTCGCGCAACAGACGCGGCGCCTGCTTGCTTCGGCAGGCCGGCTCGCGGACAACGGCCACGGCGCGCTGCGCCTGGAAAGCAGCGGCGATGTCGCCGTGCTCGAAGCCGCCGCGGCGCGCTGGCTGGGGCTTGCTGCCGGCACTTTCACTTCAGCCTGATCGGACTCCATCATCTCCATGCGTTCCCAGATGCGCCGCGCCGCCCTCTTCCTGAGCCTTCTGTTGGCCGCGGGCCTGAGCCACGCGGCCTGCGAGAGCGGGCTGGCCGAACGCATGCACGCCAAGCTGTACCCCAAGCGCCCGCTCGACGAACGGCTCGCGGCGTGCAAGGTCTGGCCGGCCTTTCCGGGACGCAGCATCGTGGTGCTGCCGCTGCCCCGCGAGACCACCGACAACGGCGCCAAGGTGTTCGACCTCGAGCTGCTGCTGATCCAGAGGCCCGACAACGGCAACACCGAGCGCGACGTGGTGATCGGCCGGCTCCTGCAGCCCGAGGCGCTCGACGAAGACGCCACCACGTCGATCCAGGACATCCGCATCGACACCTCGCGCTACGTGCTGGCGTCAGACGCCCGCGCCTTCGGCGTGCGCGTGCGCTACCGGGGCACCAGCGCGCCCGGCAGCCCGCTGGCCAGCGAGACGGTGCGCCTGTACGTGCAGCACGGCAAGCAATTCCGCCAGGTGCTGCAGGAGGTCGAGCTCGACCACGACAACGGGGGATGGGATTCGACCTGCACCGGTCACTTCGAGAAGCTGCGCACGATGCTGTCGGTCGGCAAGGCGACGAGCAACGGCTTTGCCGACCTGCAGCTGTCGCGCACGCTGGTGCAAAGCCGCGCGCAGCAGGAGGAAGACCAGGGGTGCGTGGAGAAGGCGCTGCCCGCGAAGTTCAGCACCGTGACGCTGCGCTACGACGGCGAGCGCTTCAAGGTGCCGAAGTCGCTGCTGCGCCAGGCACCCTGAAGGCGTTCCGGCCTCAGTGCAGGTGACGCGGACGGCGGCCGCCGCCGTGTCCACCGCCGCTGCCCCCGCTGCCGGGGCCACCCGTGCCGCGCGGGCGCTTGCCGATCTCCAAAGAGTTCACCAGGGCGTCGAAACGGTCGCTGAAGAGGCGATCGATCTCGGAGACGACCCCACCCAGCTCGGCACCGTCGAAATGGCGCTCCATGAGGTTCACGACGTCTTCCACCAGCAGGTCGCGCTGTACCTGCATGATCGCGGCCGGGTTGGGGCCCACGAACAGCATCAGGAAGTCGTCGCGCGACTCTTCTTCAGGGTCGCCCTCTTCCTCGTCGAAGTCGGTGTCGTAGAACGTGACCTCGATGGCCGCGCCGCGCTCCGAGAGCTCGTTCAGGCCCATGCACATCTCGTCGAGCGCCTGGCGGAAGTCTTCGTCGCCCGGCACCGTCCAGCAGATCTGGAGCATGTGGTCCTTCTGCTCGAAGCGGATGCCCGGCTCTTCTTCGTAGGTGCTGGTGGCGCCGTCGGCCAGCGACTTGGCGCCGGCGTACTTCCACAGAGGCTTGAGCGCCTCCTGGATCTGGTCGAAGCTCACGTCCGCACGCAACGGCACATCGCCGTGCACATGGATCTCAAATGGAGCGTTGTAGCGAGGCATCGAATGCTCCCTTGTAAATGTGGTACCCGGAACGGGGGTCGAACCCGTATGCCCCGATTAAGGAAGCGGCGGATTTTAAGTCCGATGTGTCTACCAATTTCACCATCCGGGCGTCAGGTTGAACATCGACGATAACCCAAACAAAACAAGCCCCGGCAACGATGGTTGGCGGGGCTTGGTGATCGGGGTCGAATCGAGTTGAACGAGAAGGTGGAGGCGCGACCCGGAGTCGAACCGGGCTAGACGGATTTGCAATCCGTTGCATAACCGCTTTGCTATCGCGCCACGCAGAAAAACGAAATCGACCTAGCGAAAAAAAGGGAAGCTGGAGCTTCCCTTTTTCAAAACTGGAGCGGGAAAAGAGTCTCGAACTCTCGACCTCAACCTTGGCAAGGTTGCGCTCTACCAACTGAGCTATTCCCGCGTTTCGAGCCTCGAATTATATACCAATATTTCGGGGCTCCGAAAGTTTTGCGATCAATCGATCGATCAATGTTTGACGGAGCCCTCGGAAGCCGGTGCCGCCGCGCGCTGCTTGGCCAGTTCGGCCACTGCAGCAGCCGATGCGGCCACTTCTTCGTCGGACAGCGGCTCGGGCATCTTCTCCAGCGCGATCTCGAGCACCTTGTCGATCCACTTGACGGGCACGATCTCGAGGCCGTTCTTCACGTTCTCGGGAATGTCCTGCAGGTCCTTGGCGTTCTCTTCCGGGATCAGCACGGTCTTGATGCCGCCGCGCAGCGCGGCCAGCAGCTTTTCCTTCAGGCCGCCAATGGCCGTCACCTCGCCGCGCAGCGTGATCTCGCCGGTCATCGCGACATCGCTGCGCACGGGAATGCCCGTGAGCGCCGACACGAAGGCCGTCGTCATTGCCGCGCCCGCGCTCGGGCCGTCCTTGGGCGTGGCGCCGTCGGGCACGTGGATGTGGATGTCGCGCTTCTCGAACACCTCGTCCTTGATGCCGAGGCGGCGCGAGCGGCTGCGCACCACGGTGCGCGCGGCCTCGACCGATTCCTTCATCACGTCGCCCAGCGAACCCGTGCGGCTGATCACGCCCTTCCCGGGCATGGTCACGGCCTCGATCGTCAGCAGGTCGCCGCCGACTTCGGTCCATGCAAGGCCGACCACCTGGCCGACCTGATTCTGCTTTTCCGCGAGGCCGAAGCTGTACTTGCGCACGCCCAGGAACTCGTTGAGGTTCGCGCCGTCGACCGTGACCTTCGGCTTCAACTGCTTGAGCAACAGGCCCTTCACCACCTTGCGGCAGATCTTGGACAGCTCGCGCTCGAGCGAACGCACACCCGCTTCACGCGTGTAGTAGCGCACGATGTCGCGCACGGCCTCTTCGGTGACGAAGAGTTCTTCGTCCTTCACGCCGTTGTTCTTCATCTGCTTGGGCAGCAGGTACTTGATCGCGATGTTGGTCTTCTCGTCCTCGGTGTAGCCCGAGAGGCGGATGACTTCCATGCGGTCCAGCAGCGCCGGCGGAATGTTCATCGAATTCGAGGTGGCGACGAACATCACGTCGCTCAGGTCGAAGTCGACTTCCACGTAGTGGTCGCCGAAGGTATGGTTCTGCTCGGGGTCGAGCACCTCGAGCAGCGCGCTCGACGGGTCGCCACGGAAGTCCGTGCCCAGCTTGTCGATCTCGTCGAGCAGGAACAGCGGATTGCGCGTGCCGATCTTGCTCAGCCCCTGCAGCACCTTGCCCGGCAGCGCGCCGATGTAGGTGCGGCGGTGGCCGCGGATCTCGGCTTCGTCGCGCATGCCGCCCAGCGCCATGCGGGTGTACTTGCGGCCGGTCGCCTTGGCGATCGACTGCCCGAGCGAGGTCTTGCCGACGCCCGGCGGGCCCACGAGGCACAAGATCGGCGCCTTGACCTTGTCCACGCGCTGCTGCACCGCGAGATATTCGAGGATGCGGTCCTTGACCTTCTCCAGGCCGTAGTGGTCGGCGTTGAGCACGGCTTCGGCATTGGCCAGGTCGTGCTTGATCTTGGTCTTCTTGCTCCAGGGCAGGCCGATCAGCACGTCGATGTAGTTGCGCACCACGGTGGCCTCGGCCGACATGGGCGACATGAGCTTGAGCTTCTTGAGCTCGCCCTCGGCCTTCTTCAGGCCTTCCTTGGACATCTTGGCGAGCTTGATCTTCTTCTCGATCTCCTCGATGTCCGCGCCCTCTTCGCCTTCGCCGAGCTCCTTCTGGATGGCCTTGACCTGCTCGTTGAGGTAGAAGTCGCGCTGGTTCTTTTCCATCTGGCGCTTCACGCGGCCGCGGATCTTCTTGTCGACGTTCAGGATGTCGACTTCGCGCTCGAGCTGGCCGAACAGGTTTTCCAGGCGGGCCTTGACGTCGTCGAGGTCCAGCACGGCCTGCTTGTTGTCGAGCTTGAGCGGCAGGTGCGCGGCGATGGTGTCCGCCAGGCGGCCCGGATCGTCGATGCTGGAGATCGAGGTCAGGATCTCGGGCGGAATCTTCTTGTTCAGCTTGACGTACTGATCGAACTGCTGCATCACCGCGCGGCGCAGCGCCTCGACCTCGGTACCCTTCTCGCCGCCTTCGGGCGCCTCGACGGGCGTCACGTTGGCCGAGAAATGGGTTTCGCCGTCATCGATGCGGTTCACGCGGGCGCGCTGCTGGCCTTCTACCAGCACCTTGACCGTGCCGTCGGGCAGCTTGAGCATCTGCAGGATGGTCGAGACGCAACCCACCTCGAACATGTCCTCGACCGAGGGCTCGTCCTTGGCGGCGGCCTTCTGCGCCACCAGCATGATGCGGCGCTCCGCTTCCATGGCCAGTTCGAGCGCCTTGATGCTCTTGGGGCGACCCACGAACAGCGGGATCACCATGTGGGGAAACACCACGACGTCGCGCAGCGGCAGCAGCGGCAGGTCGAGGGCTTCGGGAGGCAGAGGGGTATGGCCAGACATGCAGATCCTTCGCGTCTTTGGCTTTAAGCCTTTTTCGCAGCTTCGCGGTACACGAGCAGCGGGGGCTTGTTTTCGTCGATGGTCGATTCCTCGACCACCACCTTGTCGACATTGGTCGCGTTCGGCAATTCGAACATGGTGTCGATCAGCGACTGTTCAAGGATCGAACGCAGGCCGCGCGCACCGGTCTTGCGGGCCAGGGCCTTGCGAGCGATCGCCTTGAGCGCCGCCGGGCGGATTTCGAGGTCCACGCCTTCCATCTGCAGCAGCTTGGTGAACTGCTTCACCACGGCGTTCTTGGGCTCGGTCAGGATCTGGACCAGCGCATCCTCGCTGAGTTCCGCAAGCGACGCGACCACGGGCATGCGGCCCACGAGTTCGGGGATCAGGCCGAACTTGATCAGGTCTTCGGGTTCGACTTCGCGGAACACCTCGGTGATGCTGCGCTGCTGCTTGCTCTTGACCGACGCGCCGAAGCCGATACCCGAGGCCTCGGTGCGGTTTTCGATGACCTTTTCCAGGCCGGCGAAGGCGCCGCCGCAGATGAACAGGATGTTGGTCGTGTCGATCTGCAGGAAGTCCTGGTTCGGGTGCTTGCGCCCGCCTTGCGGCGGCACGCTGGCCATGGTGCCTTCGATGAGCTTCAGCAGGGCCTGCTGCACGCCCTCGCCCGATACGTCGCGGGTGATCGAGGGGTTGTCGGACTTGCGCGAGATCTTGTCGATTTCGTCGATGTAGACGATGCCGCGCTGGGCGCGTTCGACTTCGTAGTTGCAGCTCTGCAGTAGCTTCTGGATGATGTTCTCGACGTCTTCGCCCACGTAGCCGGCTTCGGTCAGCGTGGTGGCGTCGGCCATCACGAAGGGCACGTCGAGCATGCGAGCCAGCGTTTGCGCCAGCAGCGTCTTGCCCGAGCCCGTGGGACCGATCAGCAGGATATTGCTCTTGTTGAGCTCGACGTCCTCGCCCTTGGCCTTTTCCTTGTGGCGCAGGCGCTTGTAGTGGTTGTAGACCGCCACCGACAGCATGCGCTTGGCCGGCTCCTGGCCGATCACGTAGTTGTCGAGGTTGGTCTTGATCTCGAGCGGCGTCGGCAGGTCGCTGCGTGCCTCGCGCGCTTCTTCACCCGCGGGCAGTTCGTCGCGGATGATCTCGTTGCAAAGGTCGATGCACTCGTCGCAGATGAAGACCGAAGGGCCCGCGATCAGCTTCTTGACCTCATGCTGGCTCTTGCCGCAGAACGAGCAATAAAGCGTTTTTTCGCTGGAGGAGCCTTTTTTTTCGGCCATGGACAGATGCCTCGTTACAGGGTAGGGACAATGATAACTAAACAAAAACGGCGTTTCCCGTAAGGAAAACGCCGTTTCTGCCATTTGTTGGCGCCACCGGCGCCGGACTTCAACCGCGCTTGGCGACGACCTGGTCGACCAGGCCGTAGTCCTTGGCCTCGTCGGCAGTGAGGAAATAGTCGCGCTCGGTATCGGCCTTGACCTTTTCCAGCGGCTGGCCGGTGCGTTCGGCCAGGATGCGGTTCATCTGGTCCTTGGTGCGCAGGATGTCGCGCGCATGGATCTCGATGTCGGTCGCCTGGCCGCGTGCGCCGCCGAGCACCTGGTGGATCATGATCTTCGAGTTGGGCAGCGAGAAGCGCTTGCCCTTCTCGCCGGCTGCCAGCAGGAAGGCGCCCATGCTGGCCGCGAAGCCCAGGCACATGGTCGACACGTCGGGCTTGATGAACTGCATGGTGTCGTAGATCGCCATGCCGGCGCTCACGCTGCCGCCCGGGGAGTTGATGTAGAACGAGATGTCCTTGTCCGGGTTCTCGCTCTCGAGGAACAGCAGCTGCGCCACCACGAGATTGGCCGTCTGGTCGTTGACCTCGCCCACCAGGAAAATGATGCGCTCCTTGAGGAGGCGCGAGTAGATGTCATAAGACCGCTCGCCGCGGCCCGATTGCTCGATGACCATCGGGACCATGCCGAGGCCTTGGATTTCCTGTGCGCTCATGAATTTGCTCTCCGGAAAGTGAAATCGTTCGCTGTTTGTTAACTGTACGCCTGAGTGAAATGGGGCTCGTGCCGCAAAGCACAAGCCCCATTGGCGTAGCGGGCGAAGACGGAAATCAGCCCTGCTGCTGCGCCATCAGTTCGTCGAACGACACCGACTTTTCATTGACCTTGGCCTTGCCCAGGACGAAGTCGGTCACGTTGTTCTCGATGACCACGGCTTCGACTTCGGCCAGGCGGTTGTTGTCGCTGAAGTACCAGCGCACCACGTCGGCCGGCTTCTCGTAGCTGGCGGCCAGCTCGTCGATGTGGGCCTTGATCTGCTCGGGCTTGGCCTGCAGGTTGTTGGCACGCACCAGTTCGGCCACCACCAGGCCCAGGCGCACGCGGCGCTCGGCTTGCGGGCGGAAGACTTCGTCGGGGATCGGTGCCTTGTCGGCGTCCTTGATGCCGCGCTGCTTCAGTTCGGCGCGGGCGCCTTCGACCATGCGGTTCACTTCGGCTTGCACACTGGCGTTGGGCAGGTCGAGTTCGGCGTTGGCCACCAGGGCGTCCATCACGGCGTTCTTGTTGCGTGCCAGCAGGCGGAACTTCACTTCGCGCTCGAGGTTGCGCTTGATGTCGGCGCGCAGGCCTTCCACGGTGGCTTCGGCGATGCCGAGCGACTTGGCGAGCTGTTCGTTGACTTCCGGCAGGTGCGAGGCTTCGATCTTCTTCACGGTCACGAGGAAGTCGGCTTGCTTGCCGGCCACGTCCTTGCCGTGGTAGTCGGCCGGGAACGACAGCGGGAAGGTGCGGCTGTCGCCGGACTTCATGCCGCGCACGGCGTCTTCGAATTCCTTGAGCATCTGGCCTTCGCCGACGATGAACTGGAAGTCTTCGGCCTTGCCGCCCTGGAAGGGCTCGCCGTCGATCTTGCCTTCGAAGTCGACCGTCACGCGGTCGCCATCTTGCGCCACGGCGTCTTGCGCGCGCTGGGCGAAGGTACGGCGCTGCTTGCGCAGGATGTCGAGGGTCTTGTCGATGGCGTCGTCGCCCACTTCGGCCGAGAGCTTCTCGACTTCGGCGCCCGACAGGTCGTTGATCTTGACTTCAGGGAACACTTCGAAGACCGCGTCGAAGGCCAGTTCGCCTTCGGGTGCGTTTTCCTTCTCGGTGATGCGGGGCTGGCCGGCGACGCGCAGCTTGGCTTCGTTCGCGGCTTGCGAGAAGGCTTCGCCGACCTTGTCGTTCATGACTTCGTAGTGCACCGAGTAGCCATAGCGCTGGGCCACGACGTTCATCGGCACCTTGCCGGGACGGAAGCCGTCCATCTTGACGGTGCGCGCGAGCTTCTTGAGGCGCGAATCGACTTCGGACTGGATGGTGCCGACCGGCAGGGTCAGCGTGATCTTGCGTTCGAGCTTCTCGAGAGTTTCAACGGTCACGGTCATGATGTCTTCCTGGTAAGGGGGCTGTGCGCGGGGCCTGCATCTTTTTATCAATACAGATCAAGGACTTACACGCGCTGGCGGGATTTATGCGGAGGCACGCGGGTGCCGCCTGCAAAACTGGGCAACCCGGGATTCTAATCCGGCGGGAAAGCGGGTTTTCACGGGGTTGAAGCGCGGGGGGATCGGCGGTCAGGTTTGACCAATATTCGGGTCGTACAGTGACTCTCGATTCATCCTCACTCACAGGGATGCACAGGAAAATTCTCATGATCCAGCGAATGTTTGCCGCCCTCGCCCTCAGCCTTGCCGTGGCATTCGGCATGCCCTCCCTCGCGCAGGCCAGGACCGACGCGCCGGCTCCGAAAGACCCGACCATCCAGCAGATCTACGAGGCCGCCAACGGCGGCCGGATGTCCGACGCCGACGCGATGATCGCGAAGGTGCTGAAAGACCACCCCGACAGCGCGAAAGCGCATTTCGTGCACTCCGAGCTGCTCGCGGCCGAAGGCAGGCTCGACGACGCGAGAAGCGAACTCGCCAAGGCGAAGGCGCTGTCGCCCGCACTCGACTTCGCCAAACCCGAGGCCGTCGAACGGCTCACGAACAAGCTCGACAAGCCGGCTCCGCAGGCCAGGAGCACGCCCTCCCGCGTGAGCGAGCCCGCTGCGCCGGCACCGCGCGCCGCCGAGAGCCGGACGAGTTCCGTGCCGTGGATGCCCATCGCCCTGCTGGGGCTGCTGGTCGTCGGCTACCTCGCCTTCCGGCGCCGGGTCGCGCCGCCCGCCGCACCGGCCGCCCCGTCGTACGGCCCCGGGCCGGGCATGCCCGGCATGCAGCAAGGTGCGCCGGCGGGCTATGGAAACTATGGAAACTACGGCCCGGGCGGCAACTGGACGCCCGCGCCACCGCCCGCCGCCAGCCCCGGCATGGGCCTCGGCTCGGCCCTTGCCACGGGTGCGGCCGTGGGCGTCGGCGCGATGGTCGCGCAAGAGGCGGTGCGCCACTGGATGCATGGCAGCGACAACAACAGCGTGATCGACAACAGGGACAGCGGCACGACCCGCATCGCCGACAACGGCAACACCGAAATGGGCCGCGGCCTCTGGCCCTCGTCGACCACCCCGGAGCCCGACCGCATCGTCGACAACGACTTCGGCATCAAGGACACGAGTTCCTGGGACGACTCGAGCGGCGGCGGCGGTTTCGACAGCGGCAGCGACAGCAGCAGCGACAACGACTGGTAAGAGCCCGCCAAAAAGAAAAAGCCCCGTTCCTCACGAAACGGGGCTTTTTCAACTGCTCGATAGAACGGGCTACTTAGCAGAGGGCTGGTGCGCGGGGCCGGACTCGAACCGGCACGTTCTTGCGAACGTCAGGACCTAAACCTGGTGCGTCTACCAATTTCGCCACCCGCGCGATGCCAATCTTTTCAGGTGAATGCAAAAGCGGACGGGCTTCCTGCGCCACGGATTCCCGTGGGCCAAAGACCATCCGCTTGAAATCGGTCAGCTTTGTATTTTAGACGCTAATCGGCACCGCTTTCGGCTCGCGCTTCACACGGAATGCAGCGGCGTACATCGCAGGCAACGCGAGCAGGGTCAACACCGTTGCCACGATCAGCCCGCCCATGATCGCAACCGCCATCGGCCCCCAGAAAACGCTGCGCGACAACGGGATCATCGCCAGCACCGCGGCAGCTGCCGTCAGCACGATCGGACGCAGCCGCCGCACCGCCGACTCGACGATCGCGTCCCACGCCGGCACGCCCGCCGCGCGGTCGATCTCGATCTGGTCGATCAGGATCACCGCATTGCGCTGGATCATGCCCATCAGCGCGATCACGCCCAGCAGCGCGACGAAGCCGAACGGCCGGTTCAGCACCAGCAGCGCGCCGGCCACGCCGGCAATGCCCATCGGCCCGGTGATGAACACCAGCAGCGAGCGGCTGAAGCTGTGCAGTTGCAGCATCAGCAGCGTGAACACCAGGAACAGCATGATCGGCACGCCCGCCACGATGGAGGCCGAGCCCTTGCTGCTTTCCTCGGCGGCACCCGCCACCTCGATGCGATAGCCGCCCTGCCCGGCCGCGGCCCAGCCGGCCTCCAGCTCGCGCAGCTTCGGCAGCAACTGGGTGGTCACGGTCGCGCCCTGCAGGCCCTCTATGACGTCGCCCTGCACGGTGATGGCGTAGTCGCGGTTCTCGCGCCACATCACGCCCGGCTCCCAGGTGAACACCGGCTTGGCGATCTGCGCGAGCGGAATCGAGCGGCCCGAGCTCGTCGGGATGTAGGCATTGCCGATGTCCGAGATGGCCTGGCGCTCGTCGGGCGCCTGGCGCAGCACGATGTCGATGAGCAGGTCGTTCTCGCGGTACTGGCCCACGGTGGTGCCGCTGAACATCGTCTTCGATGCCTGCGCGATGGCCTGGCTGGTCACGCCCAGGGCGCGGGCCTTGGCCTGGTCGACCTCGAGGCGGATCACCTTCACCGACTCGTTCCAGTTGTCGTTCACGCCGCGCATGTTGGCGTTGTCGCGCAGCACGGCCTTGACCTCGTCGGCATGGCCGCGCAGCAATGCGGGGTCCGGTCCGATCACGCGGAACTGCACCGGGTACGCCACGGGCGGCCCGTTGGGCAGCAGCTTGACGCGGCCGCGCACCTCGGGAAACTCCTGCGCCAGCAGCTGCGGCAGCTTCAGGCGCAGCGTTTCGCGCACCTTCAGGTCCTTGGCCAGCACGATGAGCTGCGACACGTTGGTCTGCGGGAATACCTGGTCCAGCGGCAGGTAGAAGCGCGGCACGCCGGAGCCGATCCAGGTGCTGACCGTGCTCACGCCGGCCTCTTCCATGAAACGCTTCTCCACCCGCTTGGCCACTTCCTCGTTCGCGGCGAACGAGGTGCCTTCTGGGAACCAGATGTCCACCAGGATCTCCGGCCGGCTCGAGTCCGGGAAGAACTGCTGCTGCACCTTGCCCATCCCGACGATGCCGAGCGCGAAGATCAGCACGGTGGCGCCGATGGTCATCCAGCGGTGCTGCACGCACCAGTTCACCGCGCGGCGGAAGGCGTTGTAGAACGACGTGTCGAACAGCTCGTGCGGGGGCGCGTCAGGGTCGTGCGGCTTCACCTTGAGCAGCAGCGTGCCGAGGTACGGCACGAAGTAAACCGAGACGATCCACGACAGCACCAGCGCGATCACCGTCACCGCGAAGATCGCGAAGGTGTACTCGCCCGTCACCGACTTCGCCAACCCGATCGGCAGGAAGCCGGCCGCCGTGATGAGCGTGCCCGTGAGCATCGGCTTGGCCGTGACGTCGTAGGCGTAGGTGGCGGCGCGGGCCTTGTCGTAGCCCTCTTCCATCTTCCGCACCATCATCTCGACCGCGATGATGGCGTCGTCCACCAGCAGGCCGAGCGCGATGATGAGCGAGCCCAGCGATATCTTGTGCAGCCCGATGCCGAAGTAGTTCATTGCCAGGAAGGTCACGGCCAGCACCAGCGGAATGGTGATCGCCACCACCAGCCCGGGACGCATGTCGATGTACCAGCCGAAGCGCCCGCCCCTGTGCAGCCCGAGCGAGATGATGCTCACGGCCAGCACGATGGCCACGGCCTCGATCAGCACGCCGACGAATTCGTTGACCGAGCTGGCCACCGACACCGGCTGGTCCTGCACCTGCGCCAGCTTCACGCCGGCCGGCAGGCGCTTGTCGATGGTGGCGGTGGTGGCCTTCAGCGCCTTGCCCAGCGCGATGATGTCGCCGCCCTTGGCCATCGACACACCCAGCGCAATCACTTCCTTGCCCTGGTGGTGCACCTTGACCGCCGGCGGATCGACGTAGCCGCGATGGATGTCCGCGATGTCGCCCAGCTTGAGCTGGCTGCCCGAGCTGCCGCGGATCGGCATGTCGCGCAGCTGGTCGACGCTGGTGAACTGGCCGGCCACGCGCACCTGCACCACGTCCTGCGGCGACGAGATGGAGCCCGCGCTCTCCACCGCGTTCTGCGAGCCGAGCTGCTGCAGCACCGCGTTGAAGTCGAGCCCGAGCTGTGCCAGGCGCTTCTGGGAGATCTCGATGTAGACCTTCTCGTCCTGCACGCCGAACTGGTCGACCTTGGCCACGTCTTTCACGCGCAGCAACTGCTGGCGCACGTCGTCGGCCATCGTCTTGAGCTCGGCGTAGCTGAAGCCTTCGCTCTCCAGCGCGTAGATCACGCCGTAGACATCGCCGAAGTCGTCATTGAAGAACGGGCCCTGCACGCCGGCCGGCAAGGTGGCGCGCATGTCGCCGATCTTCTTGCGCACCGTGTACCAGACGTTCGCCACCTCGGTGGACTTCGACGAGTCCTTGATGTTGAAGATGATCTGCGACTCGCCCGGCTTCGAATAGCTGCGGATCTTGTCGGCGTAAGGCGCTTCCTGCAGCGTGCGCTCGAGCTTGTCGGTGATCTGCTCGGCCACCTGCTGCGCGGTGGCGCCGGGCCAGTAGGTCTTCACGACCATGGCGCGGAAGGTGAACGGCGGGTCTTCGTCCTGCCCGAGCTGGAAGTACGCGAACACGCCCAGCACCATCAGCACCACCATCAGGTAGCGCGTCAGGGGCGCGTGGTCCAGCGCCCATCTGGAGAGGTTGAAGCCGGCGGGCTTGTCGTTGGGGTTCGCCGGGCTGCCGCTCATTTGGCAGCACCGCCGGTTGCGCCTGCAGCGATCTCCTTGCCGCTCGCGGCGACGGCCGCCACGGGCTGGGCCGATGCCTTCGCACCGGCATTGGCGGCGGCCGCGGCCGCCTCCTTCGACTGGTAGATGGTGACTTTCTGCCCCGGCGACAGCACGTGCACGCCGGCGGCCACGACCATCATGCCGGGCGTGATGCCGCTGGCGATGACGGCCTCGTTGCCGTCTGCCGTGGCCACCTGCACGGCCTGCGAGCGCACCGTCATGGTCGATTGGTCGAGCACCCACACGGCCGTGCCCTTGCCCTCCTGGCGCAGCGCGCTGGTCGGCAGCTTCATGACAGCGGTGGTCGCGTGCGCCAGCGCCTGCGGCCGTGCATAGACCGTGGCGCCGAGCGGCGGCGAGGCGGCCGCGTCGATCGCGACCTTGACCGAATACGTGCGCGTCACGGCATCGGCGCTGGCCGCCACCTCGCGCACCTGGCCCTGCAGTTCGTTGCCGCCCGACCAGCCGCGCACGGTGACCGGCGAGCCGATCTTGACGAGCGTGGCGCGGTCTTCCGGCACCGCGAACACCACGTCGCGCGCGCCGTCCTGCGCAATGCGCACGACCGGCGTGCCGGCCTGCACCACCTGGCCCGGCTCGGCCTCGATGGCGGTGACGATGCCGGCCACGTCGGCCACCAGCGTCGTGTAGTTGGCCTGGTTGCCCTGCGAGGAAAGCTGTGCCTGCGCCTGTTCGAGCTGGGCCTGCGCGGCCTTCCAGGTGGTTTCGCGGCGCTCCAGTTCGGCGCCGCTGATGAAGTTCTGCTCGCGCAGTTCGCGATAGCGCTTCAGGTCGGCTGCCGCGAGGTCACGATTGGTCAGCGCGGCGGCCTGCTGGGCGCGGGCGGCTTCGGCGGCGAGCCGGTAATCCTGCGGATCGAGTTGCGCCAGCACCTGGCCGGCCTGCACGTGCTGGCCCAGTTCCGCCTGGCGCCGGATGATCTTGCCCGCCACGCGGAAGCCCAGCCGCGACTCGACGCGCGCCCGCACCTCGGCGGAGAACTCGGGCTGGGCGTCGAACTCGCTCGCCCCCACGGTCACGACCTTGACCGCGCGAACGGGGTCCTCGACCGCGGGTTTAGGCGAGCAGCCGGCCAGGAATACGGCGGGAAGCAGCAGCCATGCGGCGCTGCGGGCGCGGGAAAAGACAGTGGTGGAGGCGGTCATGAGACACCCAGGAGAGGACGAACCGGGCCATTAATGACCCACTGGTTAGTAATCTAGGATAAACCCGAACCACTGTCAATGACCCGCTGGTCACTAGAGCCCGATCCGGGCTCCGGCCGCCGCCTACGTACGCTGCCCCATCTCCACCAGCCGGTTGTCCGGGAGTTCGAAATAGTCCGATGCCCGGCCCGCATTGCGCTGCAGCCAGCCGAACAGCGCGCGCCGTATCGGGTTCAGGCCCGGCAGGTTTTCCTCGCCGACCGAGGCGCGGGAGACGAAATACGAGGTTTTCATCGAGTCGATCGCCAGCGTCTTCTGGTAGGCCAGGATGCGGATGAACTCGGGCACGTCGGGCCGCTCCATGAAGCCGTGCCGCGCGGTGACCACCCATATGCCCTCCATCAGCTGGTCGGCCTCGATGCGGTTGCGCGCATCCACACGCGGCGTGTCGCAGGGCAGCACGCGCAGCACGATGACCTGCTCGTGCAGCACCTGGTTGTGCTTGAGGTTGTGCAGCAGCGCATGCGGCACCGCGGTGGCGTCGGGGTTCAGGAACACCGCCGTGCCGCTCACGCGATGCGGCATGTGCAGCGCCAGCGACTCGATGAAGGGCCGCAGCGGCAGGCTCTCGGCTGCGGCGGCCTCCAGGCCCAGCCGGCGGCCCTTGGCCCAGGTGGTGAAGACCACCATCACCACGACCGCCACCGCCAGCGTGAGCCAGCCACCCTCGGCAATCTTGAGACTGTTGGCCACCACGAAGGTCAGGTCGACCACCGCGAAGGCCGCCACGCCGACCACCACCGCCACCTTGTTCCAGCGCCACAGCCCCCAGGCCACGATGCCGGCCAGCAGCGTGGTCGTCACCATGGTGATCGACACGGCGATGCCGTAGGCCGCCGACAGCGCGCCCGAACTGCGGAAGCCCAGCACCAGCAGCAGCACCCCCACCATCAGCAGCCAGTTGACCGTGGGCACGTAGATCTGCCCGATCGCCGTGCCCGAGGTCTGGATCACCCGCATGCGCGGCAGGTAGCCCATGCGCATCGCCTGCGCCGTGAGCGAGAAGGCGCCCGAGATCACGGCCTGCGATGCAATGACCGTGGCCATTGCCGCCAGCACCACCATCGGCAGCACGCCCCACGCGGGGAAAAGGCGGAAGAACGGGTTGTCGATGGCCGCCGGGTTGGCCAGCACCAGCGCGCCCTGCCCGAAGTAGTTCAGCACCAGCCCCGGCAGCGCGATGAACAGCCATGCGAGCCGGATCGGCCGGGCGCCGAAGTGCCCCATGTCGGCATACAGCGCCTCGCCGCCCGTGAAGGCCAGGAACACCGCGCCCAGCACCGCCAGCGACTGCGCCCGGTGTTCGACCAGGAAGCCCAGCGCCCGGCGCGGATCGAGCGCCGCCAGCACCTGCGGCTGCTGCAGCACCTGCCACAGTCCGGCCGCGGCCAGTATCAGGAACCACAGCAGCATGACCGGCCCGAACACCTTGCCGACCACGCCCGTGCCCTTCTTCTGCACCGCGAACAGCCCGATGAGAATGACCACCGTGATCGGCAGCACCGCCTTCTGCAGCACCGGCGCCTGCACCTCCAGGCCCTCGACCGCCGACAGCACCGAGATGGCCGGCGTGATCAGGCTGTCGCCGTAGAACATGGCCGCGCCCACCAGCCCGAGCATGCCGATCACGTTCCATACCCAGGGCTTCGTCTTCGGCCCGGACACCGCGTTGCGCGCCAGCGCCTGCAGCGCCAGGATGCCGCCCTCGCCGTCGTGGTCGGCACGCAGCACGAACACCACGTACTTCAGCGTGACCACGAACATCAGCCCCCAGAAGATCAGCGAGAGCAGCCCCAGCACCGAATCGGGCGAGAACGGAACGCCGTGCTCGGGGTTCATCGTCTCCTTGAAGGCATAGAGCGGCGAAGTGCCGATGTCGCCGAACACCACCCCCAGCGCGGCGATCATGAGCGTCGGCCCCGCCGGGTGCGCCGCCTCGCCGTACGCTGAAACCTGGGACCCGGAAGCCGGTGCGGATGCTTTCATGAGAAGCAGGAAGTTCAAAGTGGCGACGCTGCGAGCATAGTGCCGGGGCGCTGCGTCGTCGCGGACAATCGTGGCGTGTCCGCCACTCCCCACCTTGCCAACCCGCCGGCCCACTACGAGAACTTCCCCGTAGCCTCCTGGCTGTGCCCGCCGCACCTGCGCCCGCCCATTGCCGCGATCTACCACTTCGCGCGCACCGCCGACGACATCGCCGACGAAGGCGAGGCCTTGCCGGATCAGCGGCTGGCCGATCTGCGCGCCTACCGAGAGGAACTGGCCGCCGCCGCGCAGGGCGAGGTGCTGCCGTCATCGCGCTGGCCGCACGTGTTCGGCCCGCTGGCCCACAGCATCGCGCAGCACAAGCTGCCCGAAGACCTGCTCGCCGACCTGCTCAGCGCCTTCATGCAGGACATCGAGAAAACCCGCGACCACGGCACCTACGCCGACCGCGCCGAGCTGCTCGACTACTGCCGCCGCTCCGCCAACCCGGTCGGCCGGCTGCTGCTGCACCTCTACGGCGTGCACGACGCGCAGGCGCTGGCGCAGAGCGATGCCATCTGCAGCGCGCTGCAGCTCATCAATTTCTGGCAGGACCCGAGCGTCGACCTGCCGCGCGGGCGTTTCTATTTCCCGCTGACCGACTGCGACCGGCGCGGCCTGACGCGCGAGAACTTCAAGGTGTTCGCGCCGCTGTCGACGGCACCGCCGCCGCAGGAAGCTATCAATCTGATAGCAGTGGTGTCTTACTGGGCGCGCGAGCTCATGACGGAAGGCGCGCCGCTGGTGCACCGGCTGCCCGGCCGCGCGGGCTGGGAACTGCGGCTCGTGGTGCAGGGCGGGCTGCGCATCCTCGACAAGATCGTCGACCTCGGCTTCGACACCTTCTCGCAGCGCCCCACCGTCGGCAAGGCCGATGCCCCCCTGCTGCTCTGGAAGGCCATGCGGATGCGGAGACAATCACGGCCCATGAAAGCAGCGCCTCCCCGATGAATCCCGAGCAATACGTGCAAGACAAGGCCGCCGCCTCGGGCAGCAGTTTCTATTACGCCTTCCTGTTCCTCCCCAAGCCGCGCCGCGCCGCGATCACGGCTTTCTATGCGTTCTGCCGCGAGGTCGACGACGTGGTCGACGAGGTCAGCGATCCCGGCGTGGCCGCCACCAAGCTCGCCTGGTGGCGCACCGAGGTGGCCCAGTCCTTCGCGGGCACGCCCCGCCACCCCGTGATGCAAGCGCTGATGCCGCACGCCGCGGCCTACGGCATCGAGGCGCGCCAGCTCAACGAGGTGATCGACGGCTGCCAGATGGACCTGGACCAGACCCGCTATCTCGACTTCCAGGGACTCGCGCGCTACTGCCACCTCGTGGCCGGCGTGGTGGGCGAAGTCGCGGCGCGCATCTTCGGCCAGACCGATCCGCAGACCACCGCCTATGCCCACAAGCTGGGCCTGGCGCTGCAGCTCACCAACATCCTGCGCGACGTGGGCGAAGACGCCCTGCGCGGGCGCATCTACCTGCCGGTGAACGAGTTGCAGAAGTTCGACGTGAAGGCGCACGAGATCCTGAACCGCGTGCACTCGGAACGCTTCGTCGCGCTGATGAAGTTCCAGGCCGCGCGCGCCCACGCGGCCTACGACGAAGCGCTCGCCCTGCTCCCGCTGGCCGACCGCCGCGCGCAGAAGCCGGGCCTCATGATGGCCAGCATCTACCGCACCCTGCTGCGCGAGATCGAACGCGACGATTTCCAGGTGCTGAACCAGCGCGTGAGCCTGACGCCAGTGCGCAAGTTCTGGCTTGCTTGGAAGGTCCAGGCGCTGGGGCGAATCTAGCTTCGGTTTCCATGGATGCTTCCCAGCTTTCGCATGTCGGTCTGTACAGGGCGATCCTCGGCATAGGCCCCCAAGCTGACCTTTTCCATGAGCTGCTCAGTCCATGGATGGCAGGCGAGCGCGAATGGTTGACCGCGTTCGAGCAGCAAACGTCGCCAGAGCCCATTGAAATCGATGACTCATGGCGCCTCTATGCGCTTTCGCGCATCAACCAGATCTTGTTGATGGCGTTTCAACGGGGAACACACGACAGCTGGGAAGGCCCGGCCTTGACCATGCCGGAGTACCTCGCGTTCATGACTGGCATGGGCTTTCGCGTGGTCGACGAGCCGGCCTACTCGCCCTTCTTTCATGAAATCGTCGAAGTCGTCGAAGCAGACGGAACCCGACCCCGCCAGGATTACATCGATCTCGAACGGGTGGATTGGCCCGCACTGATGCTCGGTCCCATGATGTTCTCGCGAGCAGGTGTCGCCGTGTCCTGCGTGTGTGGCGCACTACGACCTGAAATCGCGACGTCGTCGACCCTCTACTGGGCTCACCGGCGCAAATACCGGCCCAGGGAGGATCTGGCGGACGGATGGGGCTCCAACTCGCAATGGGCAACGCAGTTCAGGCGTGACTACATCGTGGGCGACAAGCTGCTATTCAACGCGGACGGCAAATACGACTTGAATGACAGCGGCCTGCGAATGCGCGAAGACGGGCTGACAAGGGCCGAGCGCATCGAGCTGCTGACGCATGGATGTTTCGTCCGTTGCGAGAAGCCGGACAACGACCTTGCCCCCTACAGCGACCGCATCCTGCTCCCGCGCGACTTTCAATGAAAAGAATTGCCGTCATCGGCGCCGGCTGGGCCGGCCTGGCCTGCGCGGTCGAGGCCACGCGGCTCGGGCATGCCGTCACGCTGTTCGAAGCTGCGCACATGCCCGGCGGCCGCGCGCGGCGCGTCGACGACATGCACGGGCTGGCGCTCGACAACGGGCAGCACATCCTGATCGGCGCGTACACCGCCACGCTGAAGCTGATGCGCGATGTCGGCGTGGATGTCGACGGCGTGCTGTTGCGCCTGCCGCTGTCGCTGCGCTTTGCGGACGGTGGCGGGCTCAAGCTGCCGCGGCTGCCCGCGCCGCTCGACCTGCTGGCCGGCATCTTCACCGCGCGCGGCTGGACGTGGCGCGACAAGTCATCGCTGCTGCGCACCGCCATCGGCTGGCGCCTTGCGGGCTTTCGCTGCACCGACAGCACCACGGTCGCCGACCTGTGCGCCGGCCTCACCCCGCGCGTGATGAAGGAGCTGATCGAGCCGCTGTGCGTGTCGGCGCTCAACACACCCGTGGGGCAGTCGAGCGGCGAAGTGTTCCTGCGCGTGCTGAAAGATGCCCTCTTCAGCGGCAGCGGCGGCGCCGACCTGCTGCTGCCCCGTGCCGACCTGGGCGCGCTGCTTCCCGACGCGGCCATCCGGTGGCTGACCGCACAGGGCGCGCAAGTGCGCATCGGCACCCGCGTGCGCGCCATCGCATCCGAGGGCGGCCGGTGGCGCGTCGACGATGAAATCTTCGACCAGGTCGTGCTGGCCTGCGCGCCGTGGGACGCCGCCCGGCTGGTGCGTGCATCCGGCCTGCAGGCGGATGCCTGGTGCGCAACCACCGAGGCCCTGCGCTTCGAGGCCATTGCCACCGTCTATGTGCGCGGCGCCTCGCCGCTGGCCGAACCGATGCTGGCGCTGCGCAGCGACCCGGCCACCGCCCCCGCGCAGTTCGCTTTCGACCGGGGCCAGCTCGGCGGCATGCAAGGCGTGCTCGCGATGGTCGTCAGTGCCAACGAGGCTTCGCGCGAAGTGCTGGAAGAACAGGTGATCGCGCAGGCCGCCAGGCAACTGGGCCAGACGAAGCTGCAGCTCGTGCAGACCGTGGTCGAGAAACGCGCCACCTTCGCCTGCACACCCGCCCTCGCCAGGCCTCCGTCGGCCATCGCGCCCGGCCTGCAGGCCTGCGGCGACTACACCGAAGGCCCCTACCCGGCCACGCTCGAAGGCGCCGTCCTCAGCGGGCTCGCCGCCGCAAAGGCAATGACCCCATGACCACCGAACTGCGCTACCTCGACTTCGACTACAGCGAAGACACAGAAGGCTACGGCACCTTCGACGCGATGGCGTCGACCACGCCCGAGAAGACGCCCGAGGTCAAGCAAGAGATTGCCGCCGTGCTGGCGTGGGCCGAGGCCACGTTCCCGCATGCACGCGGCGCCCTCGACGAAGGCGCCATGTGGGACTACGACCTGCAGGAAACGCACGAAGAAAACCCGCGCTTCGACACCGTCACCCTCTCGCTCAGCGGCACCGCCGACTTCTGCGCGGCGCTGCGCGAGCAGTTCGCGCTCGACTGACGACCCGACAGGAAGCTCAGGCGGCCGTCTTGTTGCGCAAACGCAGCAGGCTCAGGCCCAGCAGCACGAAGGCCCCGCCCGACACCTTGTTGAACAGCCGCGTGCGGCGCGGATCCGAGAGCTGCTTGCGCAGAAGTCGCGCCAGCAGCACGTAGAACGCATGCGACAGCACCGAGGCGGTCGCGAAGGTGGTCGTCAGCACCGCGAACTGCATGGCCAGCGGCGCGTCCTGCGTCAGGAATTGCGGGAACAGCGCGGAGAAGAAAAGAATGCCCTTCGGGTTGGTCAGCGCCACCGTCAGGCCGTTGCCGAACAGGCGCAGGCCCGAACGCGGCACGGCACCGGCCGGCGCGCCCTGCAGGTCGGCGAACACGCTGCCCTGGCTGCGCCACTGCTTGATGCCCAGGTAGATCAGGTAAGCCGCGCCGGCCAACTTCAGCAGCATGAAGGCATGGGCGGAGGTCGAGAGCACCACGCCCAGCCCGGCCATGGCCGCGGCCGACACCATGAACAGCCCCGTCGCGTTGCCGAGCGAGCTGATCATCGCGCGTCGCGGGCCCACGCTCATCGAGTTCGAGACCGCGAGCAACACCGCCGGTCCGGGCGTGAAGGCGACGAGCAGCGTGACGCCGCAGAAGACGAGCCAGTTCGAGAAATGCACTTTGGGGTTCCTGCCCGGCGCGATGCCGCAAGGAGTTGAGGACGACGGGAAACTATAGTCAGCCCCGCGAATCGGCGCAGACGCCGCGCCAATACCCTCTCACTTCCCGGAACCCACCCATGGTCACCTGCTACCTGCGCTACATCGTCGACGCCTACAAGCTCAAGGAGTTCGAGCACTACGGCAGGCTCTGGATCCCGCTGGTCGAGAAGTTCGGCGGCCAGCACCACGGCTACTTCCTGCCCTCGGAAGGCACGAACAACGTCGCGCTGGCGATGTTCACCTTCCCGAGCCTGGCCGCCTACGAAAAGTACCGCGCCGACTCGATGCAGGACCCGGAATGCCAGGCCGCCTTCAAGTACGCGGAAGAAACCCGCTGCATCCTGAGTTACGAACGCAGCTTCTTCCGCCCGGTATTCAAGTAAGGCCTCAGGCGCCGAGCGCCACGCACAGCGCGTGCAGGTTCGGCACGATCAGCTGCGGCCGGGCGTCGTGCACCCAGGGCCGCTCGTCGCGCACGAGCCAGGCGGCCTGCATGCCGACATTGAGCGCGCCGACCACGTCGAGTTCGGCGTCGTCGCCCACGTGCAGCACGTCCTTGGGCAGGAAGCCGACCGATGCCGCGGCGGCGCGGAAGATGGGCGCATGCGGCTTGCCGCTGCCGAAGGCCCGCGCATTGAAGGCGGTGCGGAACCATCGGCCGACGCCGGTCTTGTGGATGTCGGCGTTGCCGTTCGAGATGGCCACCAACGGATAGCGTTCGCTGAGCCACTTGAGTGCGGGCAGCGCGTCTTCATACAGCGTCACGCGTTGGCGCTCTTCGAAGAAAGCCTCGAAGGCCGGATCGGCCAGCGCCGGGTCTTCGCCCGCGCGCTTGAGCGCGGTGCGGATCGACTCCCGGCGCAGCGCGCTCAGGTCGTGCGCGAGGTCGGAGCGTTCCTTGGCGGTGGCTTCGCGCAGTTCGCGAAGAATGCCGGGCGTCAGCAGCAGCGAGGCCGTCTTGGGCGCCTCGCGCAGCAGCCATTCCTGGAGCACGCCCTCCGCGCGCTCGATGGTCGGCCAGATCGGCCACAGCGTGTCGTCGAGGTCGAGCGAGATCGCGGAAATACGTTGGAGGTCGAGGGGTTCGGCGCCTGCTGGCGCCGTCGAGGCGGAGGTCATGACCGAGAATATCGCATGCCTCCACATCCCGAGAACGCCCCGCCGGGCACCCCGCGCACCGCCGTGCTCTGGTGCAACCTGGGTTCGCCCGATGCACCGACCGCCGCCGCCGTGCGCCCCTACCTCGCAGACTTCCTGGGCGACCCGCGCGTGGTCGAGATTCCCAGGGCGATCTGGGCGCTGATCCTGCACGGCATCATCCTGCGCGTGCGCCCGGCCAAGTCGGCCGCCAAGTACGCGAGCATCTGGATGCCCGAGGGCTCGCCGCTTAAGGTGTTCACCCAGAAGCAGGCCACGCTGCTGGCCGGCTGGCTCGGTGAGCGCGGCCACCGCGTGACGGTGCGCGACGCGATGCGCTATGCCAACCCGTCGATCGCCTCGCGCCTCGACGCGCTGCAGGCCGAGGGCGTCACCCGCGTGCTGGTGCTGCAGGCCTACCCGCAATACTCGGCCACCACCACCGCCAGCGTGATCGACGCGGTGAACGACTGGAGCCGCAAGCAGCGCCGCCTGCCGGAGTTCCGCTTCGTGAATGACTTCCACGACGACCCGGCCTACATCGAGGCGCTGGCCCAAGGCATCGAGAAACACTGGAAGACCGAAGGCCGCGGCGAGGTGCTGCTGATGAGCTTCCACGGCATTCCCGCGCGCAACATCGCGCTCGGCGATCCGTACCAGTCTCAGTGCCTGGAAACCGCGCGCCTGCTCGCAGAGCGGCTGGGCCTTTCGGCGGCTCAGCACCGCGTCACCTTCCAGTCGCGCTTCGGCCGCGCCAAGTGGCTCGAGCCCTACACCGAGCCCACGCTGCGCGAACTCGGCGCTTCCGGCATCCAGCGCGTCGACGCGGTGTGCCCCGGCTTCCCGGCCGACTGCCTCGAAACGCTCGAGGAAATCGCCATGGAAGGCCGCGAGGCCTTCATGCACGCGGGCGGCAAGACATTCAGCTATATCTCGTGCCTGAACGACAGCCCGGCATGGATCACCGCGCTCGCGGGCATTGCCGAGCGCAACCTGGCGGGCTGGCCCACGCAGTCGATCGCGCGCTGAAGCGACTTCAGCCCGCCGATTTGCGCACCAGCAGCGCCTGGATCGCGGCTTCCATCTCGGCGTACTCGCCCTCGCCGAAGTGCTGCCGCATCACCTGGCCCTTGCTGTCGACCAGGTAGAAGGCCGGCCAGTACTGGTTGTCGTAGGCCTTCCAGGTGGCAAAGGCGTTGTCCTGCGCCACCGGATAGCGGATGTTGAAGCGCCGGATCGCATCTTCCACGTTGCGCGTGAGCTTCTCGTAGGCGAATTCGGGCGAGTGCACGCCCACCACCACGAAGCCCTGGTCCTTGTACTTCTCGTACCAGCTCACCACGTGCGGCAGCGTGCGGATGCAGTTGATGCACGAGTAGGTCCAGAAGTCGACCAGCACCACCTGCCCGGCCAGCCCCTTCAGCGTGAGCGGCTCCGAGTTGAGCCACTTGTCGATGCCCGCGAACTCGGGGGCCTTGCCGTAGTCGCGCAGGCCCGGCGACGCGGCCAGGGCACTGCGTACCGGCCACCCGCCACCGGCCGCCGCAGCCAGGGCCGACGCCCCCGCGGCGAGCCCCGAGAACGCTCTCCTGGACAGCATGTTCTTCATGATCGCAACCCCGTTCCTTGTGTCAGACCGACAGCGGTCAGGCGCGATTGTTTGCGGCGCACCCCGGGCGTGCGCATGTGTCACGGCAATTTGAACTTTGTCCCGGCGGCGTGAAGGCCGGGAGCGACTCAGAACTTGCCGAGGTAGTCCATCTTGCCGATCGGGATGCCCTTGTGGCGCAGCACGTCGTAGGCCGTGGTCACATGGAAGAAGAAATTGGGCAGCGCGAACTGCAGCAGGTAGCGCTGCGCGGTGAAATGCGCCTCGCCTTCGCGCGCCTTGATGGTCACGGGACGCTCTTCCTGGCCGTCGATCAGCGCGCGGTCCACGCTCGCGAGGAAGTCCTGCGTCTTCGCGATGCGGGCGAGCAGGTCGTCCCAGGTCTTTTCCTCGTCGGGAAAGCTCGGCGCGGTGATGCCGGCGATGCGGGCCGTGCCCAGCTTCGAGGCATCGCTGGCGCGCTGGATCTGGCCGGCCAGGGTGAGCATGTCGGGCGCCAGGCGCGCCTCGACCAGCGTGGCCGGGTCGATGCCGTTGGCCTTGGCGTGCGCCAGGCCCTTGTCGAGCAGATGGGTGAGTTGGCCGAGTCCGCGTGCGAAGACGGGCACCGACAGGTCGTACAGAGAGAGCGCCATGATGGTCGAGGCCTTGTTGTGGTTGAAGCGGCGGCGATTGTCCTGCCGCCGGGGCTTCAACGACCGGCCGCGCGGATAAACCCTTCGATCGGCTCCAGTTGTTCGGGCACGTTGAGCGCGGGCGCGTGACCGCAGGCAGGCACTTCGATCACCTGCAGCCGGCCGGCCGCGCCGGGACCGCGCTGGCGCATCTGCTCGACCACTTCGGGCAGCACCAGGTCGGACTCCACGCCGCGCAGGCACAGCACCGGCACATCGATGGCGTCGTAGTGCGGCCAGATCAGGTAGTCGTTGTCGTGCGCGCTGAACTGCCGGACCATGGCCGGGTCGTAGTGCGGCGTGACGCGGCCGTCGGACAGCCGCCGCGTGGAGCTTTCGGTCAGCCGGCGCCATTGCGCATCGCTGAGCCAGCCGTAAGGCTTGTAGACGGTGCGAAAGAACGCCTCCAGCTCGGCCACCGTGTCGAACGCGGGCGGCTGGCCCGCGTAGGCGCGGATGCGCTCGATGGCGGGCTGGGCCAGTTCGGGCGCGTTGTCGTTGAGCACCAGGCTCGCGATGCGCGCCTTCATGCGCGGCTCGAAAAGCCCCGACGCGCAGACCGTGCCGATGGCGGCGCCCATCGAGGTGCCGACCCAGTGCACACGCCCCAGCCGCAGTTCGTCGCACAGCGCGTTGGCGATGCGTGCGTAGAACGACAGCTTGTATTCCTCGTCGGGCAGCGGGCTCCACTGGCTCAGGCCGCGGCCGATGGTGTCGGGGCAGATCACGCGGAAGCCGCGCGAGGCGAAGTGCTGCGCCAGTTCGTCCATGTCGCGGCCGGTGCGCGCGAGGCCGTGCCAGGCGATGACCACGGGTGCGTCTTCAGCGCCCCACTCAAGCCAATGGATCTCGCGGCCCGCGAGCTGCGCATAGCGCGAGAGTGGAATCTGATTGTTGTTGTCGCTCATCGCGCAGCCCTTGCTCGCAGTTTGCCGACGATGCCGGTGGGAAAGTAATAGACGGACAGCACGAAAAGCACGCCGAGCCACAGCAGCCAGCGGTCGGGCGACAGCAGCGCGGCCAGCCAAGGCAGGCCGCTCGCGGCCTCGTTGCCGATGCGCAGCAGGTCCTGCAGGTAGCTCTGCGCAATGACGAACAGCACGGCGCCGATGGCCGCGCCGTAGATGGTGCCCATGCCGCCGATCACCACGATGAGCAGCACGTCGATCATGATCTCGAAGCTCAGCGAGGTGTCGGGCCCGTTGTAGCGCAGCCAGATCGCCAGCATCGCGCCGGCCAGCGTGGCGAAGAGCGCCGACAGCACGGCGGCCGTGGTGCGGTACACCACCACGCGGTAGCCGATGGCCTCGGCGCGGAACTCGTTCTCGCGGATCGCCTGCAGCACGCGGCCGAACGGCGAATTCACGATGCGCAGCAGCGCCAGCACCAGCACCACCGCCGCCACGAACAGCAGGTAGTAGCAAAGCAGCCGGCCGTCGAGCGACACGCCGAGGAAAGGCTCATCTGAGAACTCGAAGCTCGGCGATATCAGCTCGGGCAGCTTGAAGGTCAGGCCGTCTTCGCCGCCGGTGAAGTCCGACAGCTGCGAGGCCAGCGTCTGGAACGCCGAGGCCACGGCCAGCGTGATCATCGCGAAGAAGATCGCGCGCACCCGCAGCGAGAACAGGCCGATGGCGAACGACAGCACCAGCGAGACCGCCAGCGAGGCGCCCAGCCCCACCAGCACCGCGCCCCAGTTGGGCCCGAGCCGCGAGGCCGAGATGGCGATGCCGTAGGCACCGATGCCGAAGAACATCGTGTGCGCGAAGCTCACGATGCCGGTGTAGCCCAGCAGCAGATCGAAGCTGGCCACCAGCACCACGAACACCAGGATCTTGGCCGCGACGCTGAGCGCCTTGACGCCCGGGAAGATGAAAGGCGCGAACGCCAGCGCGAGGAACAGCACCACCAGCAGCAGCGCCAGAAGGCGGCTGCGCGGCATGTCGTTGGAGAGAAGTCGTTTCAGGAACACGGCGGCTTTCTCCTTCTCAGCGGTTCGCCACGGGGTACACGCCCTGCGGACGCCACAGCAGCACCGCGACCATCAGGAAGATGCTCGCGAACTGCGTGAGCGTGGGCAGCAGGAAGCCGATGTAGTTGGTCATCAGCCCCACCAGCAGCGCGCCGATGAGCGCGCCGCCCGTCGAGCCCAGCCCGCCGATGATGATGACGATGAAGATCAGCACGTTGACCTGCGCGCCCATCTGCGGCACCAGGTTCTGCTGGAACAGCCCCCACATCACGCCGCCCAGCCCGGCCAGCGCGCTGCCCACCACGAACACCCCGACGAACAGGCGCCCGATGCGGTAGCCCAGCGACTCGACCATCTCGCGGTCCTGCACGCCGGCGCGGATGAGCAGGCCGATCTTGGTGCGGCCCAGCGTCCAAGCGAGCACGCCGAACACCACCACGCCCACGGCCACCGCGAGCAGCCGGTACTTGCTGATGGCCGCGTCGCCCACCAGCAGCGAGCCGCGCAGGGCCTCGGGCAGCGGCAGCGGAACCTGCGCCGGGCCCCAGATCACCTTGATGAGCTCTTCGCCGATGATCATGCCGCCCATCGTGATGAGGATCTGCTTCAGATGCTGGCCGTACACCGGCCGCACGATGAAGCGCTCGAAGGCCAGCCCCACCGCGCCGGCCACGAGCATCGCGACCAGCATGGCGGGGAACACCGCCACGAGGTTGCGCCACAGCTCGCCCGAACCGGTCCAGTCGCCCATCAGGCCGAGCACGCTGCTCGCCACGAAGGCGCCCAGCGCGATGAACACGCCGTGGCCGAAGTTCAGCACGTCCATCAGGCCGAACACGAGCGTGAGGCCGGAGGCGATGATGAAGATGATCATGCCCATGGCCAGGCCCGCCACGGTGAGCGTGAGCCAGGTGGAGAAGGAGCCGGTCAGCGGCAGCGCGGCGAGCGCGAGCACCGGCGCCAGCAGCAGCGGCTTCCAGTCGAAGTCGAGTTTCATAGAGCCAGTCCGAGCAGCGATTGCTGCAGTTGCGCGTCGGCGGAGAACTCCGCCATGGAGCCCGCGTGCACCACGCGGCCGTTGTCCATCACCGCGACGGTGTCGCCCAGGCGCTGCGCGAAGTTGATGTTCTGCTCCACCAGCAGGATGGTCACGCCGCTGCGCTTGAGCTCGGCGAAGGCGTCGATCATGTTGTTGATCATCACGGGCGCCAGGCCCTTGCTGGGCTCGTCGATGATGAGCAGCTCGCGCGGCTCCACGATGGCGCGCGACACGGCCAGCATCTGCTTCTGCCCGCCCGACAGCTTGCCCGCCGGGTGGTTCCAGAATTTCTCGACCGCGGGGAAGAGCTTGAAGATCCACTTCAGGCGCGTGTCGTCGATCTGCTGCGCGTTCTTGGCGCCGCGCGCGGCCAGCAGCATGTTCTCCTTCACCGTGAGGTCGGAGAAGATGCCCATGTTCTCCGGCACGTAGGCAATGCCCAGTCCGGCGATCTGCGGCGTGTGCTGGGCGGTGATTTCCTTGTCGCCGAAGCGCACCCTGCCCTGCGACGCATGCCACAGGCCCATGATGGTTCGCAGCGTGGTGGTCTTGCCCGCGCCGTTGCGGCCCAGCAGCATCGTGAGCTGCCCGCGCGGCACGGCCAGGTCCACGCCGTGCAGGATGTGATACGCCCCGATGTGCGTGTGCACGCCTTCGAGACTCAACAGGTTCTGAGTTGTCATCGGTCTTGCTCCTTCCCCTTCCGGGGGAAGGTTGGGATGGGGGCAAGCGGCGCCTGCAAGGCTGAGGTGGTGTGGAGGCCGCGAGGCCCCCCCCCCCCCC